>CADAFY010000074.1 GCA_902787255.1 uncultured Bacteroidia bacterium | reverse complement strand
TGACGGAATCCGTGAAATTCCCGATGGGCACCTTGCCATTGGATGCCGGGGGTGCCGGTGATGCGGCCCACGACCGTAATGCCCAGCAGACCGGTCTGTTGCAGGTTCTCCAGCGGAGCATCGGGACGGCAGGTAAAGAGCAGTTCGTAGTCCTCCCCTCCTTCCAAGGCCAGAGACAAAGCATCCCAACCCATCTCTGCACAAACCGAACGCAGGTCGTCTGAGAGCGGGATTTTATCAACGTCTATGACAGCGCCCAAAGATGCGTTTCCCGTGGCTGCCGCCAAGGGCGAAGATGCCTTCAGTATATGGGGCAAATCGGCCGCCAGTCCGTCCGAGAGGTCCATCATCGCGCCGATGCCCGGCATCGCGGCCAGCGCCCGGCCCAATTCTACTCGCGCGACAGGCTCCAGGTGGCGTTGAACCAAACGCTTTTCGCCGGCGCTCTTCAGATTTTCGCCGCCCCCCTGCCGTCCTTCTTGAAGCAGCGCCAGTCCCGCGGCACTGTCTCCCAAAGTTCCGCTGACACATATCAAATCGCCCGCCCGGGCCCCGCTGCGTTTGACTGAAGAACCTGCTTCACAGGTGCCCATAATGGTGACATTGACCGTCAACAACGCTTTTGAACGGCAAGTATCGCCCCCGAGCAACTGCACGCCGTATCGGTCGGAAGCCTCCTTGAAACCCTGCATAAAAGCCATCAGGTCGGCATCCTTGTGGTTTTGCGGAATCGCCAGGGAAAGGAAGGCCCAGCGAGGAATGCCGCCCATCGCAGCAATATCGCTGATATTGACCATCGCCGATTTCCAGCCCAGTTGCCAGGGCGTCATCCAGTCGAGTCTGAAATGCACGCCTTCGGTCAGCAGGTCGGTACTTACCAGCCACTCGCCGTTGGCATGACACGGAGCGTCGGCACGGCCATCCGCCGCGACGTCCGGCAGTCCCCTTGCCGCCGAAAACGGAACAACTGCGCAGTCGTCTCCGATACCCAGCACTCCGTCCGGGGAAGGAAACAGTTCGCGCAGTTGCTCGATAAATTCGAACTCGCCGAGCGCCACGATTTACCAGTTCAAGATTTTCTTGAAATCGTAGTTCTCAGGGTCGGCCACATACTTCTTCGCAGCCTCATAGTCGGCCGGCGTGATGAAGTGGCAAATGTGCTGATAGTAGTTCTGGGCGGTACCGCCGTCGATATTGACGCGACGAGGCGGAATCTTGCCTTCCGCGTTCTGCAAGTCGTGCAGATAGAGCGGCTTGGCATCGCCGTTGTGGTCCACGAACACCATACAGCCGGTCTCGCCTTTGGCAAAGAGTTCGTAGGCGCCCATCGCCAGTTCGGAGCAATAGGTCAGGTCGTAGGCAATCGGGTCCTGGCAGCGGACATCGTAACCGATTTCGATGGGGCGGGTCTTGACTTTCAAGCCGATTTTCTTGAATTCTTTCTCAAGGATATCATTGAACATAACGGCTTTGGAAATCTTGCCCAATTCGGGATGGCCGTGCTCGTCGTAGGTAAGGTTGGCACCCGTGGATTTGATTTCTTCGGGATCCAAATCGTGGAAAACACCCTCGGCCACGACCACCGTACCGTAAGGGATACCCAGGATTTTGCGTTTGATGATGGCGGACAAGGTGAGTTTGATAATCTTGTCGATGCCGATGGAAGTCTTGTTGAACATCTCGGGGATGATGGTCATCGGGCAATGCGTGGCCTCACCGATGCCGAGGGCCAGGTGACCGGCGCTGCGGCCCATGGCCGAAATGAGCAGCCAGTTGCCGCTGGTGCGGGCATCCTCATAGACCGTGCGGGCGATGTGCGCACCTTCGTCCTTGGCGGAATTGAAACCGAAAGTCGGGGTGTTGTTCGGCAAGGGAAGGTCATTGTCGATGGTCTTGGGGATATGGATGTTCTGGATGGGATATTTCTTGGCTTCCAAGAATTTCGCAATGCGGTTGGCCGTCGAAGCGGTATCGTCACCACCTACCGTGACCAGCAATTTAATGTTGTTGTCCTGGAACAATTTGAGATTGAAGTTCTCTTCGAAATCTTTGTCCGTCGGTTTGAAACGGCTCATCTGCAAATAACTGCCGCCCCGGTTGAAATAGGCGTCCGCCTTGAAAAAGTCGAGGTCTTCGTAACGGGCATCCGCGCTGAACAGGCCGCTATAACCGCCGTGCAGACCGATGACACGATAACCGTTAGACAGGAAAGTCTTTGCTACAGAGCAAACAACGGTGTTCATACCCGGAGCCGGGCCGCCACCGCAAAGGATAATAATGGAATCTTTCATGGTTGTTTTTTGTTCAAAAATCTCGCGAATTTAGCGAAAATTCACAATCCGTCAAAAAAAATTTAATCTTCACCGACTTGCAAATCATATCGGCGCACCAGTTCCGCAATCTCGGGGTCCAGATTCCCCCTGTACACCAGCGACGGGTCTTTACGGCAGGCGTCCAGATAATGCTGTACCGCCGCTTCGACCTTCCCCTCCCGCGCATGGAGAATGGCCAGCATATAGTCGATGCGGGGAGTAAGCGGCAATTTTTCCAGAATCATCCGGGCATACGCATTGCGGTTCAACGCCAGCGCCGCAACCCCCGCATTATAATCCTCATAGTCCTTCAGCATAGAAAAGGCGCGTTCATAATCGTGGTCCGTCAGCGCTTGCAGCCCTTCCCGATAGACCGTGTCCGGAATCGTCGTGTGAACCGTATCCTTGACCATTCCTTTGCGATGCAGATGAAATTGGAAACGGACGGAACGAAGTCGCGGATAGATCGCTCTTTTAATATAAGGATAGAAGGACTCCCCGCGCATCGCCCTCTCCCGCTCATCCGGGTCCGACAAGGCACATAAGACAGAAAAACGATTTTTCTCCGACTCGCGAAGCACCGTATCGCTTGCCACGGCCGCAGACAGCCCGTCCCAATCTTCCGGTATGCTGTGCGACAGGAAGGCGATGCGAGGCACCGGCGCACTGCGGATGATTTTCCCCGCTTCATCGACAGAAAAACCTCGGTAACGGCGAAGCGAATCGGAATAATGACGGACAAAGGAGCGAAAATGCGCACAAACCCGCTCGCTGCGCCTTTGCGACAACGCCGCATTGAGGGCCAGGCTTCCTTCCGGGGAACAGGACGCCCGTACCACCACCGAATCCAGATCAAACGTCTCGTTTTCCAGCAAGGAGGCCAGCTGGGTGCGAATGCGCTGCAATTCGGAATGGTTATCCCCCAGCGAACCATCAAGGGCGCTGCTTCCGCCGGCAAAATCCAGACAGCATACCGTTCGGGCTTCGGCCCGTCGTTCCACCACCCGCGTCAGATAGCGATCCATCGGCAGAGCGAAAGCGCTCAACGAACTGATATAAAAGGTCAAAGGCGGACCGGCCGGAATGCGGTACAGGCATTTTTTCTCATCGTGGATATCCCCTTTCAAGACCACATCCACCTTCTTCAAACGGGGACGAATCCTTATCGTCTGCACATAGTGGTAAATGAATTCGCCATTGTTTCCGCGCAGGACCGTATCCAGGCGAAGCCCCTCCCGCACGATGGGATTGCGGATGTACTTTTCAAGCATTTGATGCTTGCGACCGATTTTCCGGGCATTGGCACGAATCCGCAATTTGTTGGTATAATGCTCCAGCGCCTGCTTTCCCGTCACGCCGAAAGCCGAAGCGAATTGTTCGTCGGAGACTTGGGACGTATCGGATTTGTAGCGGTAAATTTGGGGCAGATTCCGTTCCAAAAACACCTCCAACTGGTATTCATCCACAAAATGGGCGCTGTCCTGCGCAATGGAACGCAGGAAACGTTCATACTGTTGATATCCACGCAATTGGGCACGCCGGAATCCCTTTCCGGTTACATACACAGGATCAAGAGAAATCGTGTCTGATAATAGGTGCATTTCGGGGTAAAAGCGCAATTGCCAACGGCTGTCCTGCAGGGAGTCCGAGACGCTGATTTGGAAGGCCAGTTCCACTTGACCGCCCCGTTCGGCGACATTGCGGAAACGGGCCGTCACGACGGCGGCTTGCAGTTGCTCGGAGGCCACCATTTCTCCGCTTTCTTCATCCCGGACCGCCCGCATCACCAGGTATTCTTTTCCCTCTTCATCCCGGACGGTCAGGGTATCTGAGAGCGGCGTTCCTTCCGGCAGAACGGGAGTCGTCAAGGCCTTCTCTCCGGGCAAACGAAGAGCGGCACTTGTTCCATTTTGGCTGATTTTGTGAATTTTATAAGAGGAAGAACAGGCCATTAGGAGAAAGCCCGTCAGAAAGAGTAAAATCGTATTGCGTATCATTTTCGGAATAAGAGTTATCCCGAAAGAGTCATAATCGAAACAAAAGTACGACTTTCGCATCGGAAAAGCAAATTATGTCAGAAAAAAGTCGTATTTTTGTATGTTATTGTAAATTTAGGATGACTATACAACAGGCACATGAGAGACTGGCTCAACTGAAAGCCGTGATTACGGACAGCAACCGCCGCTATTATGTGGAAAACGCGCCCGTGCTCAGCGACTATGAATACGACCAGTTGATGTATGAGTTGCAGGCGATTGAAGCCGAATTCCCCGAATTGGCGACGGAGGACTCCCCTTCCCGCAAGGTGGGCAGCGACCTGTCCGACAAGAAGGGTTCCAAGGAATTCGAGCAATACCCGCATCGCTACCCGATGTTGTCCCTGGGCAACACCTACAGTCTGTCCGAAATAGAAGATTTTGCCGCGCGGGCTTCCAAAGCCCTGGGCGGAGAGACTTTCACCTATAGTTGCGAACTGAAATTCGACGGGACGGCCATCTGCCTGACCTACCGGGACGGCCGGCTCTTCCGCGCCCTCACCCGGGGTGACGGCAGCGTTGGAGACGATGTCACCCGCAATGTCCGGCGCATCAGCAATATTCCCGAGCGCCTGCAAGGGAACGACTGGCCGCAGGAATTTGAAATCCGGGGCGAAATCTATATGCCCTACGCCGCTTTCGACCGCCTGAACGAAGAGAAAATCAAAGAGGAAGAAGCCCCCTTTGCCAATCCCCGCAACGCCGCTTCCGGTTCGCTGAAATTGACCGACCCCGACGAAGTGGGCCGCCGCGGACTGGAGTGCACCCTTTATCATTTGTTGGGCGAGAATCTCCCCTTCAAGACCCACAGCGAAGCCTTGGACAAAGCGGCTTCGTGGGGACTGCCCGTTTCCGAACACCGGCGCATCTGCCGCAACATTGAGGAAATCGAGGCGTACATTTCCCACTGGGACACCCAACGCAAGTTCCTGCCCTTTGCCACCGACGGCATCGTCATCAAAGTCAACCAGTTGAACTTGCAGCGGAGTTTGGGTTATACCGCCAAGTCCCCGCGCTGGGCCGTCGCCTATAAATTCAAGGCGGAACAAGCCCTCACTCCCCTTCTGAGCATTGATTACCAGGTGGGACGAACCGGAGCCGTCACCCCCGTCGCCAATCTCGAACCCGTCCAACTGTCCGGCACCGTGGTCAAGCGGGCCACCCTGCACAACCCCGACCAGATGGAACTCCTCGACCTGCACGAAGGCGACTGGGTCTATGTGGAGAAAGGTGGAGAAATCATCCCCAAAATCGTGGCGGTAGAGCCCTCCAAGCGTGCTCCCGGAGCCGTCAAGCCCGTTTTCCCCACCCGTTGCCCCGTCTGCGGCACCCCCTTGGTCAAGGACGAGGGACAAGCCAAATACTTTTGCCCCAACAAGGACCATTGCCCGCCCCAGATCAAAGGCACGCTGGTCAATTTCCTCAGCCGCAAAGCGATGAATGTCTTTGCCGGAGAAGCCAATATCGAGCAACTCTACAATATGGGTTTTGTGAACAATGTCGCAGACCTGTATGATTTGGACGAAAACAAACTCCTGCATCTGGAAGGATGGAAACACCGGATGGCGGAACGCTTTCTGGAAAGCCTCCGCGAATCGGTCCGCACCACCCCGTTCGAGCGGGTGCTCTACGCCATCGGCATACGCTTTGTCGGCGAACAGACCGCCAAGACCCTGGCCCGGCATTTCCGCTCCATCGATGCCTTGCAAGCGGCGTCCCGCGAGCAGTTGCTGGAAGTCGAAGATGTGGGCGAAGTCATCGCGGACAGCATTTTGAAATGGTTTTCCGATGCATCCAACTGCGAGATTATCGAGCGCTTGCGCAAGGTAGGATTGCACCTGGCCGTCGAACAGCAGGAAGGCCCCGCTTCCGAGGCCCTGGCCGGGAAGATTATCGTCATCAGCGGAACCTACAGCATTTCGCGCGATGAGATGAAAGCCCTGATAGAGCAGCACGGAGGCAAAATTTCCTCTTCCGTCAGCGCCAAGACCAGTTGGCTGCTCGCCGGTGAGAAAGCCGGACCGGAGAAACTCAAGAAAGCCGAGAGCCTGGGTGTTCCCCTGCTCAGCGAGGACCAGTTACGGGCGATGCTGGCGGCAGAAGAAGGACTGAAGCAAGCCGGGGAAGAAGCCGCTGATGAAGAGGGCGATGGCAGCGCTCCGGCGGATTTGAACGAAGAACAAACGCAAGACGCAATACAACTTACGCTATTTTAAAGTATGGCAGAATTTACGCAAGAAGAACTCGACCGCATCCAGCAAGAATATGAAGCCTTGATGGACGCCGCTCGCAAGCGTTGCGCCAACGAATGGGAACTCTCGCAGGTCCAGAAGGCCTTCGACTTTGTCAACAATTCGTCCCTGGGCACCCGCCGCCGCGGTTCTGTTCCCTATATTCTCCACCCCTTAGCCGTCGCACGCATCGTCGTGGAGAAAATCAGCCTGCGGGGCAAGAACATCCGCTT
>CADAFY010000073.1 GCA_902787255.1 uncultured Bacteroidia bacterium | reverse complement strand
CGCCGCGCTGGTTTCTTGTTCCGCTCCGACGGTGTCCTATTGCCCTGATGAGGCCCGTACCTCTTTGGATATGACCCTTGCTCCGCAGGCCTTGATGCAGCAGGATCCGACCCTGATGCTCAACGAACTCCATCCTTATATCTGTTATGCAGATCAAGATACGCCCGCGCCTGAAGGGTACAAGCCTTTCTATATCAGCCATTATGGCCGTCACGGTTCCCGTTCGATGCATACGGATGCCACTTTGGTCAAGGTGATGGACATTATGCAGCCGGCTCTCGAAGAAGATAATCTCACTCCGCTTGGGCGGCAGTTGTATGACACCCTGATGCTGGTCAAGGCCCAGACAGAGGGAGCCGTCGGAAGGCTGACGCGGCTGGGGGCTTTGCAGCACGCCGGCATCGCTACCCGTATGTACGCCCGTTTCCCTGAAGTGTTCAAGGGAGATGCTTATGTTTCCTGTATTTCCACCGTGATTCCCCGCTGCATTATGAGTATGTCTAATTTCAATATGGCCTTGAAAGGATGTCAGCCGAATCTGGACATACGGATGAACTGTCAGGAAAGTTATACCCCTTGGATGAATGCCAAGGAACCGGACCGTATCGCCCGAGTCAACAAAATGGTGGACAAGGCTTATCCCTTGGATGAAAGCGAGATGATAGCCCGCATTTTCAAGCAGGCGCCCAAGAATGGCAAAGGCTTTATGAATGCCTTGTTCCGCACCCTGGCTCCCGGTATCAACCTCGACAAACCTGTGCTCGGATTGAATTTCTTTTCCCAAGAAGAACTGTGGGCTCTCTGGGCTCGCTACAATGTGCGGGAATATATGAATTGCTCCAATCCGGCTGAAATCGGTTATGAGCGTATGCGGATTTTCACTCCCTTGATTGATACAATTGTCGTGTGCGCCGACCGCGCGATTGCGGCCTTTGCCTGCGCTTCAGCCGGCAACGCCTGCGCTTCTGCCTCAGCCTGTGCGTCCGACAAACCGCACGCTGCCGATTTGCGCTTCGGACACGACTATCCGCTGATGACCATTCTCAGTTATTTTGAACCGGAAGGGCTGGAACTCGGCCTTACGATGGACCAGGTGAACGAGCGCTTCGCTACGGCGCGTTGGATTTCGATGGCGAGCAACCTGCAATTGATTTTCTATCGCAAGGCCGCTGCGGAAGATATTCTGGTCAAGGTTCTCCACAACGAGGGCGAAGTCAAGTTGCAAGGACTAACGCCCGTCAGCGGACCCTATTATAAATGGTCTGACCTTCGCCAAGCCCTTCTTACCCGCGCCGACCAATACCGCAACCTGTAGCCCGCTTCAACCTATAGCCGGCGCCAGCCCCTTTTCGGCTGTGCTATTAGGCGGGATAAATGCACTCATCACTGAAACTGTAGTAGCAGTCGTCGCAGATGACGACGTGGTCCATCAGTTTGATGTTGAAGGGAGCTAGCGCCTCTTTCAATTTTTGCGTCTCCGTCAAATCAGCCTTTCCCGGAGTGGGGTTTCCCGACGGGTGATTGTGGACGATGACGAGTTTCCGGGCCTGTCGTTCGACGCAGCGTTTGACAATGCGGCCGACATCAAAAATGGTTGAAATGTCGTCTCCCTGCGTGACTTTCTCCTTGCCAATCAGGTACTGCGAACGGTTGAGGAAAGCGACCCAGCACTCTTCGCGGGGGGCTCCTTTGAGGAAGGGGCCGAAAATCTCAAATACTTCGCGGGCGTTCGTGATGGCCATTCTCCGGTGCCGGAATTTTTCTTCTCCCATTCTTCTCCCCAGTTCGAAAGCGGCGCAGAGGGTAATGGCCTTGGTGGTTCCGATACCCTTGACGGCGGAGAGATTCTCGATGGAGCGGGTGGAGAGTTCGGTCAGGTAGCCATCGCAGTCGGCGAGCACTTTCTGGGCGATTTCTACGGCGCTTTCCTGGCACGTTCCCGTCCGCAGCAGGACGGCTATCAGGTCGGCGTTGGTCACGCCTTTCGCACCGAAATTCATCATTTTTTCGCGAGGCCTTTCCTCGCAGGACATCTGAGCAATTTTCATTTTATAGAAGTTTTATGGTTTGTCGGGGAAAATCAGCCTCGTGCCTATTTGTATGGGCTTTGCCGACGCGGGAAGTTCAGGTGTGTCGGGAAGACTTCCGTTGCAAAGATGCGTTCTCTATCGCGCCTTTGCAAATAAATCGATTCACAAAATCACAAATCGGAAAAATTTTTTCTTTTTCCGAACTTTTTTGCACTTTTTCCGCTTTCGAGGGTTAGAGAGGGGTATCCACGCCAACCTGCGGTAGGGCACATTGCCCTGGATAGCCCTTACATCAGATAGTCTTCGGGGCGGGAGATAAGGCCTTCGCGGAGGGCGGTGGAGGAAATGTTGAATAGGGGAGCGTCAATCAGGGTGATGCGGTAGGCGGGGTTTTCGCGCAGCAGGTCGTTGCGCAGGGCGAGGCTGTCGAAGCCTTCGCGGGGGTAGACCAGCAGGCCGTATTCGAGCAGGATGCGGGCGTAGTCCTTCCAGCGCCGGAAGTCCGCCAACTGGTCCCCGCCGACGGCCAGGCGCAGGTCCGTGTTTTCCGCCAGCGCATCGAGGGTGCGGATGGTGTAGTTGGGCGGACCGAGGCGGAACTCGATGTCGCAGACCTCGACTTTTCCGGCCAGTTCGGGATGGCGGGCCACGGCTTCCCGGGCGGCCTCAAGGCGCTCAGTGGCTGATTCAGCGGAAATGCTGTCTTTCAGGGGGTTCTTGGGGGAGACGACCAGCAGCACGCGGTCCACTTCGTTTCGCTCGCACAAGGCGCGCAAAATGGCCAGGTGTCCGATATGCAACGGATGGAACGACCCGCCGAATATAACTGTCAAGCCCTCGCTCATTTCGCACGCAGGAAGCGGTCCACCAGCGCTTCGGCTTCGGCAAAGGTCTCTTCCAACTTGTCGTTGACCAGGGTGACGTCAAACTTGCCGGCGGCGAAGTCCAGTTCGGCCTGCGCCTTGGCGAGCCTTTCCTCGATGGCGGCAGGGGAGTCCGTGCCCCGGGCCGTCAGGCGGCGGCGCAATTCCTCGGCGGAAGGGGCCTTGACCACAATGGCCAGGGCTTTGTCTCCGAAGTACTGTTTGAGGTTCCAGGCCCCCTTCACGTCCACATCGAAAATTATCACATTGCCCTTGTCCCAGATGCGCCGGACCTCGCTCTTGAGCGTGCCGTAATACACGGATGCATAGACCTGTTCGTGCTCGACAAAGGCATCCTCGCGCACCAGCCGCTCGAATTCTTCCACGCTTTTGAAGTAGTATTCCACGCCGTCCCGTTCGCTGCCCCTCGGCGCGCGGGTGGTGGCGGAAATAGAGAATTCGAATTCCGGGTGAATACCCAACAGATGGTTGATGATGGTACTCTTGCCCGAGCCCGACGGTGCGGTGAAAATGATGACTTTTTCTTGCATAAATTTAAAAAAATTAGCCGAACGCTTTATTATTTCTGCAAAAATAACTATTTTTGCGTGATTTTGGCGAAGGAAAAGTCAAAAGCGAACGGAAATAATTTAATTCCTATTATAATTATGGTATCTTACAAAACCCTTGGCCTTGTCAACACCAGAGAGATGTTCAAGAAGGCCGTTGCCGGCGGATATGCTATCCCCGCATTCAATTTCAACAACATGGAGCAGCTCCAGGCTATCATCCAGGCTTCCGCCGAGACCAAGTCTCCCGTGATTCTTCAGGTGAGCAAGGGCGCCCGCAACTATGCCAACCAGACCCTTCTCCGCTATATGGCGGAAGGTGCCGTCGAGTATGCGAAAGAACTCGGCTGGGAGCACCCCCAGATTGTGCTTCACCTCGACCACGGTGACAGCTTCGAACTCTGCAAGAGTTGCGTGGATATGGGCTTCTCTTCCGTGATGATCGACGCTTCCTCCCTCCCTTACGAGGAGAACATCGCCCTCACCAAGAAGGTGGTGGACTATGCGCATCAGTACGATGTGACCGTCGAGGCCGAACTCGGCGTGCTCGCTGGCGTGGAAGATGAGGTTTCCGCCGAGGAATCCCACTACACCCGTCCCGAAGAGGTGATTGATTTCGCCACCCGTACGGGCTGCGACTCCCTCGCCATCTCCATCGGTACCAGCCACGGTGCTTACAAATTCAAACCCGAGCAGTGCACCCGCGACCCCAAGACCGGCCGCCTCGTACCTCCCCCGCTCGCTTTCGATGTGCTCCACGAGATTGAGAAGAAACTTCCCGGTTTCCCCATCGTCCTCCACGGTTCTTCTTCCGTGCCCCAGGAATATGTGGACATCATCAACGCCAACGGCGGTAAATTGCCCGATGCCGTGGGTATTCCCGAAGAGCAGCTCCGCGAAGCCTCCAAGAGCGCTGTCTGCAAGATCAACATCGACTCCGACAGCCGTCTTGCGATGACCGCCGCCGTCCGCAAAGTCTTCAACGACAAGCCCGGTGAGTTCGATCCTCGTAAATACCTCGGCCCTGCCCGTGACGAGATGAAGAAGCTCTATATGCACAAGATCGTCAACGTGCTCGGTTCCGACGGCAAAGCCCTCTAATTTGAACCCATGCGGCAAGTCTCGCAATCTCTTGCGTGGCAGCCGTGAATGAAATGACAGGGGTCGACCACTGGCCGGCCCCTTTTCATAAGGATTTTATCCGTTTTAATTAAGGATTCTGTCCGTATATGAAGAAACTCCTTATCGCCCTACTTCTGCTCTCCGTGCTGGGGATGCCCTCCGGCGCACAGTCACCCGTTCCGACGGCAGGCGACGGCTCGGCCATCAAGTCTTACAAGCGGACGCTGCTGTCGCTGTGCGTGCGCGACAGTCTCAAATTCAAAGGGACGATGCGCACCTGGCTGCTCTATGAACCGGAACAACTCTCGCCCGAAAGACCCTTGCTCATCTGCCTGCACGGCTATGGCGGAGCAGCGGAACGGGGCAAAAAGCAACTCGTCGACTTGGCTCAGAAAATGGGCTTCGTCCTTTGTTTCCCGCAAGGTCTGAAAGACCCCAAAGGCAAACCCTCCTGGAATGTGGGTTATCCTTCGCAGAAAGGATGGAAACAGGATGATGTGGCCTTTCTCGAGCGCCTTACCAAGCATTTGCAGAAAAAATATGCGCTGGACCCCCGCAATGCCTTCCTCGCCGGTATGTCCAACGGCGGAGAAATGTGCTACTTGATGGCGCGCCGCAAACCCGATTTGTTCGCCGGCCTGCTGTCCATCGCCGGCCTGACGCTGGAATGTATGAAGCCGCTCCGTTACAACCATCCCGTTCCTTTCCTGGAATTGCACGGGACCATCGACACGGTTTCGCGTTGGGAAGGGGATCACGAAAACCGTCACGGCTGGGGCGAGTACCTGGGCGTTCCGGCTGCCGTCAGTTATGTCGTAGCGGCCAACGGATGCGTTTCCTACCGGAAAACGGAGGTGGCGGACGATGTCATCCTTCATCAATATACGAATGGGGCGAAAGCCCGCAAAGGCAAAGGACACGCCTGTGAGGTGTGGTTCTACGAGGTGGTCGGGGGCCGTCATTCCTGGTCGGAGGACTTTTTGGATACCTACGGACAAATGGGTGCGTTCATCGAACATTTCTTGTATAAAAATTAATACGATTCATAGTATGGAAAAAATCAAAATGACGACTCCGCTCGTGGAGATGGATGGGGATGAGATGACCCGCATCCTCTGGAAAATGATCAAGGACGAATTAATCCTTCCCTTCGTGGACCTCAAGACAGTCTATTTTGACCTCGGCCTGAAAAAGCGGGACGAGACCGAAGACCGCATCACCATCGAGTCGGCCGAAGCGACGCAAAAGTACGGCGTGGCCGTCAAATGCGCCACCATCACCCCGAACGCCCAGCGGATGGACGAGTACCACCTCCACCAGATGTGGAAATCCCCCAACGGCACCATCCGTTCCATCCTCGACGGCACGGTGTTCCGTACCCCCATCTTGCTTTCTTCCGTCAAACCGGCGGTGAAAAACTGGGAGAAACCCATCACCATCGCCCGTCACGCTTACGGCGATGTCTATAAGAGCGTGGAATTGCGGGCGGCAGAGCCGGGCGTAGCCAAACTCGTCTTCGACGGGGAAAGCGGCGCGCACCAGGAAGTCGTCATCCAGAACTTCAAGGGTGCCGGCGTCATTCAGGGTATGCACAACACCGACAAAAGCATCCGTTCTTTCGCCAAGTCCTGCTTCCAATTCGCCCTGGATACCAAACAGGACCTCTGGTTCTCCACCAAAGACACCATTTCCAAGACCTATGATGCGCAGTTTCGCGTGATTTTCGACGAGGTCTATGCGGAATACAAGGAGCGTTTCGAGCAACTCGGCCTGACCTATTTCTATACGCTGATTGACGATGCGGTGGCCCGTGTCATCCGTTCCAAAGGCGGCTTCATCTGGGCCTGCAAGAACTACGACGGCGACGTGATGAGCGATATGGTCTCGACCGCCTTCGGCTCCCTGGCGATGATGACCTCCGTATTGGTCAGCCCCGACGGAAAATACGAGTACGAAGCGGCCCACGGAACGGTCACGCGCCACTATTACAAGTATCTGGCAGGGGAGGAGACGTCCACCAACCCGATGGCCACCATTTTCGCCTGGAGCGGCGCGCTGCACAAACGCGGCGAACTTGACGGCCTGAAGGACCTCGTGAATTATGCCGACCAACTGGAAGCGGCCTGTTTTGACACCCTGAACGAGGGCATCGCCACCAAAGACCTGGTCTCCCTGATGGAAGGTGTTACGCCCGTCAGCGTCACTTCCGCCGCCTTCATCGCCGCCATCCG
>CADAFY010000072.1 GCA_902787255.1 uncultured Bacteroidia bacterium | reverse complement strand
CGGGTATGCCAAGGATGTGGATGTTATTCGCAACTGCTATTCGCAGCGAACGGATGCGACGATGAAATATAAAAACAGCACCAATGTACCGACTGCTGCCGGTTCGAAATACGGTGGCATTTACGGGCATCTGGACGGTACTTCAAACATTTGGGACAGTTATAGCCAAACCACGGCGGTGGGGGTGGCCGGAGGGAGCACGACCAGCGTAAATAATCAGAAAGTCGCCTCTACCGTTGTCACATCGAATGGAAAACTTCAGGCGACACTTTACAGTGGCAGAAAATTTACCACAGATACTTATTTCCGTATTGTGCTTGCCTTTGGCGCTTCTACCGCTACCAGCGGAAACGTGGCGGAAGATAATCTTGTCGTGTACACGGGCTCATCCGGTGAGATGTTTAAAATGAGCAACTGGACAAGGCCGGAGGCGGATGATGTTCCTGCATATCCTCTTCCCAATAAATTATATAACCTCGGTGCCGACTACTATGCCAACTAGCCGTCGCTAAGCACACTTCTTTTTGTTATTCTCTCGTTCAGAGAGCGCCGTCCGCATCCATCCGTGTGGGCATCATCGGGGACTCCATTTCTACCTTCCAGGGGTACAGCGGCGGTTCCTACCAATATCCCAAGAGCGGCGTGTATGAGGACTTTACCGTGCAGGATACCTGGTGGCAACAACTCATTTATTCCAAGATGAGCGGCGCCTGCCTGGATATCAATACCTCCAACTGCGGTTCCACCGTGCAGAAGCACGCGAGCAAGGGGCAGCCGAGTTTTCTGGACCGTTACTCCAAGTTGGTTTCTCCTACGGTCATTCTCATCAACGGCGGGACCAACGACAGTTGGAGTTACCGCCTGCCGCTTGGCTCGCTGGATTTTTCCCTGCCTTTGGCGTCGCTGGATGAATACCAGTTTGCCCAGGCTTACGACAAACTCGTGCGTCTGTGCCAGCGCGATTATCCTTCCGCCCAAATCATCTTGATGATCGGCGACTGCCTGCGGGATTTCCCTACCTATGCGCAGGTTATCAAGGATGTGGCGCAGCATTATGACTTGCATACCATTACCATTGATTTTGGCGACCGTCGCAGTGCCCTGACCTACCAGCGCACCGGCACTTCCGATGTCAATGTGCACCCCAACAAGGCCGGTATGACCGAGATGGCCAACCAAGCCTGGGCGCAGATGTCAGCCTGGTAGGGCCGCCTCCCTGCTATAAATAAGTTGCGCAGGTGGGGGTAAAAATAGCACCTTGCGTAGAAAATGATTGGATAACTTGCGTAAGTATGTAAAATTTTCTATATTTGCGCAAGTTATTTTTATGCTTGTACGATGGATATGATGATTGGCAGGGCCAATGAATGTGCCCAATTCAAACGGTATTTGTCCTCAGACAAATCAGAATTCATTGCCGTTTACGGGAGAAGACGGGTGGGAAAAACCTTCTTGATTCGTCAGGCTTGCCAAGACCGTTTTGATTTTTTTGTTACGGGAATTCACGATGCTCCCAAAAATGAGCAGTTGATTAATTTTGCGCTCGCTTTGCAGAAATTCAGTAGAAGCGAAAGGCCGGTCGTTCGTTCCAATTGGATAATGGCTTTCCATGATTTGATCACTTATCTGGAAACATTGCCGACAGGTCCTAAGGTCATCTTTATTGATGAACTGCCTTGGATGGATACCCCGAAATCCGGTTTTATCGGGGCTCTGGAGAACTTCTGGAATAATTGGGCAGCGCTTCGTAACGATGTTAAACTGATTGTCTGCGGGAGCGCCACTTCCTGGATGCTCAATAATCTGATAAAAAGCGTTGGCGGCCTTCACAATAGGCTCACGCATCATATCCAATTGGAGCAATTTTCTTTGGCGGAGTGTGAGGAGTATTTCAAAAAATATGGTTTTGCCTATAACAGGAAAACAATAGCGGAGTGTTATATGATAATGGGAGGCGTTCCTTTCTATTTTTCTTTTATGGAAAAAGGGAAGAGTCTTCATCAAAATATTGATGCGTTGTTTTTTTCCGCGAACGCCCCCTTGAAAGATGAATTCAATAATTTGTATAAAGCTCTTTTCCGCAGGTCAAATCATCATATTGAAGTTGTGACTGCTCTTTCGGAAGTAGGGAAGGGACTTACCCGAAAAGAACTATTGGAAAGAACAAAACTTACAGATAATGGCGCTTTCGGTACCGTTTTGGAAGAACTGGAGCAATGTGGTTTTATTCGCCATTATCTTCCCTTCGGACACTCTCACGCGACCTCGGCAGAAAGACTTCCTTCGGATACGCTTTTTCAGTTGATAGATTGTTTCACATTGTTTCATTTTCACTATATCGTCAGAAATCGTTACGCCGCTGAAAACTACTGGACTTTATCGATGTCTTCTCCGGAGCATGCGGCGTGGACGGGGCTGGCCTTCGAACGCTTGTGCTTATGTCATATCAACGCCATAAAAAAGTCATTGGGTATTAGCGGTGTTCTGACATCGATTTGTTCCTGGCGAAGCCATAGAAAACTTGGCGGTGCACAGATAGACCTGCTGATAGACCGTAAAGACGAGACGGTGAATGTCTGCGAGATGAAGTATTATTCCGGCGAATATGCTATCTCGGCGGATGAGCGGGAACGAATCGACAATCGGCTATGTTTGCTTCGAGAGGAGACGGGCACTAAAAAGAGTTTCCTTTTTACCCTGATAACCAGTTTCGGGTATAGGGAGAATGCCAATAGCGGTGGGGTGCAATGCAGTCTTACCCTTGATGATTTATTCCAGTAACCTCGGAATGGCAAATAAATTTGCTTTTTAGGTAGCGCCACTGTATCTTTGTACCAATTATGACATTGCTATTGGTATTTTTATTGGGCGCGATGGGCATTTCCTTCTTATGCTCCATCCTGGAAGCAACCTTGATGAGCACGCCCATTTCATATATTACGTTGCGGGAGGAGGAAGGCTATAAGCCGGCTTCCCTGATGAAAGACTATAAACAGGACTCTTCGCGGGCCCTGGCGGCCATTTTGTCGCTCAATACCATCGCCAATACCATCGGTGCGGCGGGCGTCGGACAACAGGCCAACATCCTTTTCGGCAGCGCCTGGTTCGGGCTGGTGAGCGCCATTACGACCATTCTCATTCTGGTGTTTGCCGAAATCATTCCCAAGACCATCGGCACCACCCATTGGAAGGCCCTGATGGGCCCGGCGGCCATTATCATCAAAGGTCTGATTTTCTGCCTGTATCCCATCGTTCTCTGCGTGGAAATCCTGCAGAAGTGGATTACCCCGAAGGAACAGGAGGTCAATACCATTTCCCGTGAGGAAGTGGGCGCGATGGCCGATGTCGCCGAAGAGTCGGGGCAGTTGGATGAGGACGAAAACGAGATTATCCAGAATGTCATCAATATCGACGACATCAAGGCTTCCGAAGCGATGACGCCGCGCGTGGTGGCGGCCATTGCCCCCGAGTCGATGACCGTCAAAGCCTTCTACAAAGACCGCCGCTATTACCATCACAGCCGTATTCCGGTCTATGACACCAACGATGAATACATCACGGGCTACATCCTTCGGATGGATGCCCTGCAGTTGATGGCGGAAGATAAGTACGACAAGACCCTGCGGGACATCAAGCGCCCCATCGAGAGTTTCCAGGAAGACACGCCCTTCGGCCAGATCTGGGACACGATGTCGGAAAAGAACGAGCAGATAGCCGTGATTATCGATGAATATGGCTGCTTCCAGGGAATAGTGACGATGGAAGATGTCATCGAGACCATCCTGGGTGATGAAATCGTGGACGAGCGCGATGCCGTCGTGGATATGCAGCAACTGGCCCGCGACAAGTGGAAAAAGCAGAGCAAGACGCTCCGGCAGGTCCCCGCGGCTCCCAAGAAATAGTTTTTATCAGCGATATGAAAATGATGTCTCTTTTTCGTCCGGTGCCGGTATGGGCCGCCACCGCTCTTGTGCTCCTATGCTGTGGGGCTTGCCAATGTGAAGAAAAGACCGCCCCGCTGACGGACCCGCTGAATGCAGACGCCTGGCAGGTTTCCGAATGGATTTCCGCCGCAGATGCGCCGGTCGTGACAGAAAAGACCCGAAGTTGGACGGGCGGAGCGGTGCGTGCGGCGGACGGCGCTTCCTGGTTTGTGGCGGATATCGCTAACGACAAGAAAGTCGTGTCTGCCCGTTGGATGACCGCCGGTCTGGGCGTCTATTCCCTGTATCTCAACGGTCAGCCGGTCGGACAGGAAGAATTCCTCAAACCGGGCTTTACCCACGCCCAAAAGACCAAACGCTCCTTTACCTATGATGTCAGCGACCTCTTGAAAAAGGGTGCCGGTGCAAGCAACCAATGGGCGGCCCAGGTGACTCCCGGATGGTGGGCTGACCGCATTGTCACCCCGGGCGGACATCAGGGGATGGTGGGGCGCAAATGTGCCTTCCGCAGCGTGCTTGAACTTTGCTACGAAGACGGAAGCACCCGTTTATTCGGTACCGACAGTCTCTCTTGGAAAGCCGGTATCGCCGGTCCTGTCCTCCACGCCGGAATCTTTGACGGAGAAGAATACGACGCCCGCATCGCGCCCGGCTACCTGACGCCCGAACTCCTTTCCACTCCCGAAATCAACCGCGAATTCCAAGGAGAAATCCTGCCTACGAACGGCGCTGAAATTTACCTGCGCGAAGATTTGACCCTGCAACCCGTGCAGGCTTATACCTGGAAAGATACCCTGGAGCGCAGCGAGGAAGCGTATGGCAAAGTGAACATCATCAAGGAATTTGCCGCAGGCGAAACCCTCACGATGAACGCCGGCGAGCAGTTGGTGGTGGACTTCGGCCAGAATGCGGCCGCCGTCCCCGCGTTCTGTTTCAAGGCGGCGGAAGGCACGCATCTGGTCGTGCTGCCCGGCGAGATTCTCAATGACGGATGCGGGGCGAAAAGCCGCGCGATGGATGGCCCGGAAGGCAGCGTCCACCGCACCAATCTGCGGATTGGGGACAAGTGTGTCCGTCTGGAATATACCTTCGGGAAACAGAAGGGCTGGGTCTGCTATCATCCGCAATGCACCTTCTTCGGCTATCGCTACATCGCCGTGACGACCGACGGTCCCGTCCAAATCCGTTCCGTCCGTTCCATTCCTGTCACCTCTATCACGAAAGCAATGGAGACCGGGCTGCTCGAAACGGGGAACGCTGATATCAATCGGCTGATTTCCAATACGGTCTGGGGACAGCGTAGCAACTATCTCTCCGTGCCTACCGACTGCCCGCAGCGCAACGAACGCTTGGGCTGGATGGCCGATACGCAGGTCTTTGCCGAGACCGGTACTTTCTTTGCCAACACCGACGCTTTCTTCCACAAATGGATGCGCGATGTGCGTGACAGCCAGAATGAAAAGGGGTCTTATCCGGGGGTTTGCCCTCCGGGCATCGGCGGGGCGAGTTTCAATCGCTTCGGCTGGGCGGACGCCGGGGTCATCGTGCCTTGGGTTATCTGGAAACAGTTTGGAGACACGGCCATTGTCGATGAGTGCTGGGCTTCGATGGAGCGCTTTATGGATGATCTCAATCAGACGCGCAACGAGCATAAGTATATCAAGGACCTCTGCGGCAACTACCAATATGCCGACTGGCTGAGTTATGAACCGCTGGAGAGCAGCGCGCGGCTCGCGTTCAGTCCGGACAAGACGGGCAAGAAGACCATTCCGCTCCCGGAGGCAGTCGAATATTGGAATTACCTGGGCGGCTGCTATTGGCTGATGGATGCCGAAATGATGCGCGATATGGCGGCCGCTACCGGACGGGATGCCGTCAAATATGAGCAGATGGCCGCCCGCGCCCGTGCATACCTGCGCGAAACCTTCTTTACGAGGGAGGGCTTGTTTAAAAATTCCGTGCTCAATACGATGCAGACCCCGGCCCTGTTCGCAATGCGTTGCAAACTGGTCGAAGGGGCGGCTCTGAATGAAATGAAAGCGCGCCTGCGCGCGAACTTCGAGGCCCACGGAGGATGTCTGCAGACCGGTTTCCTGGGCACTTCCATCCTGATGAGCACCCTCACGGAAAACGGGATGGCAGATGTCGCCTGGGACCTGCTCTTCCAACGCAAGAACCCCAGTTGGCTCTATTCCGTGGACAATGGAGCGACCACCATTTGGGAGAGATGGAACAGTTACACCCGCGAGTTCGGTATGGGCCCGAAGGGAATGAACAGTTTCAACCACTATGCTTACGGCTGCGTCTGCGAGTGGATTTGGGAGACGGCCGCCGGCATTTCCTGCCCCGTTCCCGAAAAGGTCTCGTCCGAAGAAAATGCCGTGGGATTCAAGCATATAGTCCTAAAACCCATTCCCGACAAACGGCTGGGATGGATTGAAGCAGAATATCACAGTGCCGCCGGCCTTATCAAGAGTGCCTGGCGCTATGAAGGTGACCAGTGGATTTGGGACTTCACCATTCCCGAAGGTGCCGTGGCATCCGTTTTCCTGCCGGGCGAGAGCGAATCCCGGCTGTTTGAAAGCGGAAGTTATACGGAAACTATTGTTTTTGCCAAATTAAATGATTAGATTTGCAATCACGCCCGATTTTACCGGCAGATAATGATTAAAAAATTACGATAAATGAAAACTTATTCCACCCAAAACATCCGCAACGTGGTTCTCATCGGCAGCACGAAGTCCGGTAAGACCACGTTATCCGAAGCGATGCTCCTCGAGGGCAAAGTCATTGATCGCAAAGGTACTGTAGAAGGCAAGAACACCGTCTCCGACAACACTGAGGTCGAGCAGCTTAACCAGCGTTCCATTTACTCCACCCCGTTGT
>CADAFY010000071.1 GCA_902787255.1 uncultured Bacteroidia bacterium | reverse complement strand
CTGGCTCATCCTCTTCGGCCGCTACACCTGCAAATCCCAGCGCCCCCTCTGCGCCCAATGCCCCTTCACCGACCTCTGCACCGTCCCGAAAGAGCATTGATAGCAAGATAGAAAGCATTCCGAAAAGGAAGTGCGAACGGATGTTTCCGCTTCGCGGCAATGTCGGCTACGCCTCGGAAAAGCAAGTGAATTTGCTTTTCGCTCGGCTTGCACGACATTTTTCTATGAAGTGAGCGCCCTTTCGGGGGCAGAAAACCCAAGCGCGGGTAAGCGTGCGGGAGCGTTGAGGGCCTAATACTCCACGCTCGCGAGGAAGAGGGCGTTGCCGGGGACGGATTGGCCGGCGCGGCAGCGGTCTTTGGAGTCGAGGATGGCGGGGATGTCTTCGGGGGAGAGGCGGCCGCGTCCGACTTCGACCATCGTGCCGACAATGGCGCGGACCATATTCCGCAAAAAGCGGTCGGCGCTGATGCGAAATACGAGGTACGAGCCCGGCTCGGAACCAGGACCAAGGCCAAGGCCAGCGCCAGCTCTCGGCGAGGTCGTAGCGTTCAACGAGGCAGCGCCCGCCAGGTGGGGAGCGGCACTCGGTTTGGCAGCAGGCCCTGAACCAGCACTCGGCTCAGCAACATGCCCGCAACCCGTTCCACCGCCGCAACTCATCTCCCACAATGTGGGCTGATACCCTTCCCAGCGGGCCTCGGATATCGTGCAGATGGCGGTCTTGCTGTCGGCTCCTTTCTTCTCGAAACAACTGAAATCGCGCGTGCCGAGCAGGTAGCGGCAGGCCTCGTTCATCTTTTCCACGTCCAGCGGGAACTTGCAATGCCACGAATAGCGCTCTACGAAAGGGTCTTTGCGGAAATGGATAAAATAAAGGTAGGTCCTCCGGCAAGCGTCAAAGCGTGCGTGAAAGTCATCCGCTACCTCCGAAATCGAAAAAACCGCTACGCCGGAAGGCAAAATGGCATTCAATTTGTATAAGAAATCCTTGCTTTCATTTGGAAGCGGGCCCTCATAATCAAAATGTGCCACATACTGAAGCGCGTGCACATCTGTGTCGGTCCGCCCGGCTCCTGTAACAGCCGTCTCGCATCCCAGCAGGGTCGTGAGCGCTTGTTGCAGGGCCGCTTGTACGGAAGGCTCGGAAGGCTGAATCTGCCAGCCGCAAAAGCCGATTCCGTCATAAGAAAGAGTGAGGGCGTAGCGCATACCGGAAACACTAAACAATAAATTTACTATATTTGCGTCCGCAAAATTAGCAAAAAACAATTATAATGGACAGTATCAACATTAAAGAATTGAACGACCGCATCAGCGAGGAAAGCAAATTCGTAGATATGCTGACCTTGGAAATGGGCAAGGTCATCGTTGGGCAGAAAGGCTTGGTCGAAAGCCTGCTCATCGCCCTCCTTTCCGACGGACATATCCTGCTTGAAGGTGTTCCCGGACTGGCCAAGACTTTGGCTATCAATACGCTGGCAAAGGCGGTCAATGCGAATTTCAGCCGTATCCAGTTCACCCCGGACTTGCTGCCGGCCGATGTAGTAGGTACGCTCATCTATTCCCAGAAGACCGAGCAGTTCAACATCAAGAAAGGCCCCATCTTCGCCAACTTCATTCTCGCGGATGAGATTAACCGTTCCCCGGCCAAAGTGCAGTCCGCTTTGCTGGAAGCGATGCAGGAAAGGCAGGTGACCATCGGTGACCAGACCTTCCCGCTGCCCAAGCCCTTCCTGGTGATGGCTACCCAGAACCCCATCGAGCAGGAGGGTACCTATCCGCTTCCCGAAGCCCAGGTCGACCGTTTTATGCTCAAATGCGTAGTGGATTATCCCAAGAAGGAAGAAGAAAAACTTATCGTTCGGATGAACAATTCCTCCGAGGCTTTCCCGACGGCCGAGCCCGTCGTTTCCCCCGAGGACATCATCAGGGCCCGCGACATTGTCCGCCAGGTCTATATGGACGAGAAGATTGAGCGCTACATCGTGGATATGGTCTTTGCGACCCGTACCCCTTCGGACTACAAACTGGACAAACTCAAGGATATGATCAGTTACGGTGCTTCGCCGCGTGCCAGCATCGCCTTGAGCCGTTGCGCCAAAGCGTACGCCTTCATCAAACGCAGGGGCTATGTTATTCCCGAGGATGTGCGTGCCGTCTGCCCGCAGGTGTTGCGCCACCGTATCGGACTGTCCTACGAGGCCCAGGCCGAGAACATCCGTCCCGACGATGTGGTCAATGAAATCATCAACGCCGTTGAGGTTCCTTAGTCGTCGGCCCGAATAAAAATCGTCAGAAGAAAATCCATCGTTCGTAAGCGTTTATGGCGAAAGAGGAAGACAAGACCCGGGAACTCCTCAAGAAGGTCCGGAAAATCGAGATCAAGACGCGCGGTCTCTCCCACCAGATATTTGCGGGAGAGTACCATTCTGCGTTCAAAGGTCGCGGTATGGCCTTCAGCGAGGTGCGGGAATATCAGTACGGCGACGATGTCCGCAATATGGACTGGAATGTCACTGCGCGGATGAACGCACCCTATGTCAAGGTCTTCGAGGAAGAACGCGAACTGACTGTGGTGTTGCTGATTGACATCAGCCGTTCCGGATTGTTCGGCACGCGCAATATGACCAAGCGCGATATGCTCACCGAAATAGCCGCCGTCCTTTCTTTCTCCGCTCTCATTAATAATGACAAGGTGGGGGCACTCTTTTTCAGCGACCGGGTGGAAAAATTCATTCCCCCCGCCAAAGGACAGATGCACCTGCTGCATATCATCCGGGAATTTCTGAATTTCGAGCCGGAGAATGACGGAACCAACATTTCCGAGGCCTTGCGCTACCTGTCCAACGCCATCAAAAAACGCTGCACCGCCTTCCTGCTGTCGGATATGATTGACTTGGATGCCCAAGGAAAACCCCGTTATGAAGACGCACTCAAGGTAGCCGTTTCCCGTCACGATTTGTCCGTCATCGAGGTCTGTGACCCCCTGGACAGGGTGCTGCCCAATGTCGGTATCGTTCACGTGAAGGATGCGGAAACAGGTCGGGCGATGCGGGTGGATACCTCGCTCAAGCAGGTGCGGGAGGCCTATAAAAAGTATTTTGATACGGCACGGGCTGAAACGAGCGACCTGCTGGGTCGTTATGCCGTCGATTCGGTCCGCATCGCTACCAACGAAGATTATGTCAAAGGCTTGATGTCCTTCTTTAAAAAGAGATGAAACTAAACAAGCATATTCTGTTGATTGTGCTGGTCGCGCTGGGGCTGCTGCTTCCTTCGCTGGCTCCCGTCGGGGATTTGAACCCGGCGTTCACGGCACAGGCGATGGGTAGTAAAGAAACGCCCAAACAGGCACACGAGGCCTTTATGGAACGGCTCCAGCCCCGTGACTCCCTGCTCATTGCCGACCAGATCCGTTATGGGGCGCGCATCTATCGCTTGGAAGACGGCACGCGCCTGACACCGGAGTTCCGAGGAACCCTTTCCGACTCCTTAATGACGGTCAGGGACTGGCATATCGACACACTTAAGGCTTGGACACCGAAAGAAGGACCGTCCCGCAGTGACATAGAGATATCTACCATCCTAACCTCGTTCGAGGCAGGAACCTTCGACCTTCCCGGCATTATCGTAGAGCGTTGGTTTAAGGATGGTATCGTGGATTCCCTTACCTTTGAAGGGCGCGAAATCCAATATTGCACGATGCCGGTAGATACTGCGACTTTCCAGGTCCACGAACTCAAAGCGCAGATTGATTACCCCGTAACCTTTGTCGAAATCCTGCCCTGGATAGGCGGGGCGCTGGGAGGTGTCGCCTTGATTGTCCTGGCGGTGTGGCTCATCCGCCGGTATCTCCACCGTCGCGACGAGAAGATACTTCAGCGCGAGCCGGCCCATATCGTGGCTCTGCGCAAGTTGGATGCTTACCGCGGCGACAAATACTGGACAGAAGATAAGCAGAAACAGTTCTATTCGGGGGTAACGGATGCCCTTCGGGAATATATCGCCGCCCGCTACGGGGTGGGTGCGATGGAAATGACCACCCGCGAATTGTTCCAGGCCCTCAAGGGGGTGGAACTCGACCTGACGCTTCGAACGGGCTTGCAGCATCTGTTCGAGACCGCGGATTTTGTGAAATTTGCCAAGATGACCCTGCCGCGCGAAGAGAACGCCACCGTGGTGCCTTTCGCCGTGCAGTTCGTCACCGCCACCTATGAGCAGCAACTTCAGGAAGAGGCCCCGGCCGCTCCGGATGCAACGGGAAAGTCCCGGACCCAAACCACTAACAAGGAGGCGTGATGTTTTTCGAGTATCCATATCTCCTTTGGTTGGAAATCCTGCCCGCCGCGCTGCTCGCCCTCTATGTGTTTCGTGAGTGGACGGGCCGTGTGCCCCATATGCGGGTTTCTACCATCATACCTTGGAAAAAAGGCTCCACGCTTGCAACTGAAATCCTCTGCCACCTGCCGATGGCCCTGCTGACAGCCTCGATGGCCCTGCTCATTTTCGCGACCGCCCGTCCCCGTTCTTCTTCTACCCTGGAAACAGTCCAGGCGGAGGGCATCGACATCGTGCTGACGATGGATGTCTCGACCAGTATGCTGGCCCGCGATTTTACGCCTGACCGTCTGAACGCGGCCAAGGATATTGCCATTGAATTTATTGCCGGACGGCCGACCGACCGTATGGCCATCGTCGTGTTTGCCGGAGAAAGTTATACCCAATGCCCGCTGACCACCGACCGGGCTTCCCTCATCAATTTGATGAAAGAGGTACAGACCGACCTCATCGAGGACGGTACAGCCATTGGAGACGGTCTGGCGACCGCCGTGGCCCGCATCAAGGATAGCGAGGCCAAGAGCCGGGTAGTGATTTTGATGACGGACGGTGTGAACAATTGCGGCAGCATCACGCCCCAGACCGCCGCCCAGATTGCCAAGGAATTCGGCATCCGCGTCTATACCATCGGCGTGGGGGCGAACGGGACGGCGCCCTATCCCGTGATGACGCCCTGGGGCCCTCGGGTGCAGGATGTCGAGGTCAAGATAGATGAGGATGTGCTCAAGGACATTGCCTCTCAGACCGGCGGCCGTTATTTCCGGGCCACCGACAAGACCAAACTGGCTGAAATCTATGCGGAAATCGGCAAGATGGAGACCAGCCGCATCAGCGTCGACAGCTTCCCGGTGTATCAGGAACTCTTTGAAAAGTACGCCCGGGCCGCTCTGATTCTGATGCTGCTGTTCTTTGTGTTTGAAATCGTGTTAATCAGGAGGTTGCCGTGATTATTTTTTCCCGATATATGTTGCTGTGGCTGCTGCTCGGCGTGCCTGTCATCCCTGTTCTGTACGGGCTGATGCGCTACCTGCGCCGCCGTCGCCTCCGTGCCCTCGGCGATGAGGAACTTGTCCGGCAGATGATGCCCTCCGTGTCGCCCGCCAAGGCCTGGGTTAAAATGATTTTGCTCACATTGGCCTATGCTTTTGTCGTGCTCGGTGCGGCCCGTCCGCAGGTGGGCGCCAAACTCTCGCACAAGGAGAGCAAGGGCGTGGAGATTATGATTGCCCTTGATGTTTCTAACTCGATGTTGGCGGAGGATTATGCGCCGAACCGGCTCGAACGGGCGAAGTTGGCGGTGTCCAAACTGGTGGACCGGCTCAGCGGCGACCGGATCGGACTGGTGATTTTTGCGGGGAGTTCTTTTGTCCAATTGCCGATTACGACCGATTATGTGTCGGCGAAGATGTTCCTGTCCTCCGTTTCCAACGAGTCCGTCCCCATCCAGGGTACGGCGATTGCGGACGCCATCCGGCTGTCGGTCAAATCCTTCAGTCCGCAGAGCGAAAAGAGCCGCGTGGTCATTGTGATTACAGACGGTGAAAACCACGAAGACGATCCGGTAAAAATGGCGAAGGAAGCCTTTGAGAACGGGGTGCGCGTCTTCACCATCGGAGTCGGTTCGCCGGAAGGCAAGCCCATTCCGATGAACGGAGAGTACATCAAGGACAAGGACGGCAATATCGTGGTGACCAAATTGGATGAGTCCACCCTTCGGGAAATCGCTTCGGAGGGCGGGGGCGCCTATGTCCGCGCAGGCAACGGGGAATTCGGCCTGAATCCCATCATCGACAGCATCCGCAAAATGGACAAAGAAAAATTCGATGCCATCGTCTTTGAAGAATACAACGAACTCTTTATGTATTGCTTCGCGGTGGCGTTGGTCCTGATGGGAGCGGCGATGCTGCTCTCGGAGAAAAAATGGAAAAAACAATGGTTTTGATGCACAGGAAATATACCATATTGTTGCTGGGCTTGCTGGTCCTGTCCGCCCCGGCGTGGGCCGTGGACGAACGGGTCAGGGAAATCCGTGACGGCAACCGCCAGTTCGACAAGTCGCGTTACCGCAAGGCGGAACTGGAATATCGCCGGGCTTTGGTGAAGGATTCCACTTCGGTCGATGCCAGTTATAATCTGGCCAATACCCTCTATCGGATGGAAGATTACGAGCAGGCGATGAAGGTGATGCAGGGTGTGTCGAAAGAGGCCGACGCAAGCGAGTACAAGGGTGATTTCAACTACAATATGGGCAATGTCTGCGTGGCCCGCAAGGATTGGGGGCAAGCCGTAGAGACCTATAAGAAGGCGCTTCTGGAGAATCCGGGCGATGTGGATGCCAAGGAGAATTATCTCTACGCCAAGGCGATGTACGATGAACAGCAGAAGCAACAGCAGCAACAGCAGCAACAGCAGCAGAACCAGGACCAGAACCAGAACAAGGACAATCAGAACCAGAACAAAGATCAGCAGAATCAGAATAAGGATCAAAACCAGAACCAGAATCAGAA
>CADAFY010000070.1 GCA_902787255.1 uncultured Bacteroidia bacterium | reverse complement strand
TGACCAACGCATCGGTCTTTCCCATCACTTTGAGGATTTTCTCCACATCTTTCGAGTAAACGGTGATGACGCTTTTGCCGAGATAACGGAAGCCGCGGTTGTCGCTGACATAGTCCTGGGCGAGGCGGTCGATGATTTTGGGGATGGAAACGGAGATTTCATCGTCGGTGACCCCGTACCTCTTCAGGAATTGGATGATGGACTGGGTGTTGTATTCAATGGCTTCCGAGACGCTGCTCAGGTCATTGCTGACGGCTTTGTGGCTGATGGGCCAGATGACTTTGTCGGCCATTACCTCTTTTTCGCAGAGGCCTTTCACATCCACCGTGCGGTCGAAGGACCGGAGTTTGCTGATGCCAATCGGGAACATCGCGCCCGAAATGACGAGTCCGAGCATAATAAAGAGCCCGGCAAGGGAATTGTTACTTTTCATACTATAAATATTTTGTTGTTAAATTTTCTATTTCATAAGGATTACCTGTTCATCGTTCCCTGTCGCTTTGCGACCCAGTGTGAGTAATCAAAGTTTCTTATACATACATTATTTGTGCCGAAAGAAGATGCCCTTTTGCTTTTTCTTGCGTTCGGGGTCTTTTTCGGTGAAAATCGGGGTGAGTTTCGCATCGGGGACGAAGCCGCTGTAGAACATTACGGAGGAGGCGGTCATCGGGGTGGGCATAAAGTCCTGCACCTGATCCATCCAGATGCCTTTGAGCGCCGGTCTGGCCCGCAACGCGAGCATATCGTTAAAATGGCAGCCGGGGTGGGAGGAAATGAAATAGGGGACCAGTTCGATGTGCGTTCCGCAGGCGGCGTTGATGTGGTCAAACTCTTTGCGCAGCCGCTCGAACAGGGCAAACGAGGGCTTGGCCATCGCCTGCAGTACCTTGTCTTCCGTATGCTCGGGGGCCACTTTCAGCCGTCCGGAGCAATGCTCCAGCATCAGCGCCTTCAAATAGGGGGCGCCGCTTTTGTCCAGAAAGCCGTCCTTGTCGAGGAACAAATCATAGCGGATGCCGCTGCCGATATAGGCGTGCCGCACCCCCTCCACCGCGCACACCCGCCGGTATAACGCCAGCAGCCGTTCGTGGGAAATGTCCATATTGTCGCAGCGCTTGGGGAAGAGGCAGGATTTGCGCAGGCATTTTTGGCAGCGCTCTTCATCCCGTCCCCGCAGCCCGTACATATTGGCGGTCGGGGCGCCCAGGTCGGAGATATTGCCCTTGAATTCGGGCATTGCGGCCAGAGCCTTTACCTCTTTTATAATAGAGTCCTCCGAACGGGACTGGATGAATTTCCCCTGGTGGGCGGCAATCGTGCAGAAATTGCATCCCCCGAAACAGCCTCGGTGGGTGATGATGCTGTCCTTGATCATATCGTAGGCGGGGATGCGTTTGCCTTTGTAGCGGGGATGCGGGCGTTTGGTGAAGGGAAGGTCCCAGAAGGAGTCCATTTCTTCGGTGGTGGCGGGCGGAAGGGGAGGGTTGAGGCGGACATAGCCGTTTCCGACGGCCTCGATGAGGGGACGGGCCTTGAACGCGTTGGCATTGCGCTCAATCCAATGGAAATTCGTTGCGAACGCCCGTTTGTCCTTCAGACAAGTCTCATAAGACGCCAGCACTAACGAATCGGGTGAGGCCGGCACAGGCCCTTCTTGGTAGAACCCGATCTGGGGCAGGGACTCGATGGCCTCGCGCGACCAGCCCTGCTCGATGGCACGGGTCAGGGCGAGCATCGTGCGTTCTCCCATTCCGTAGCAAAGCCAATCCGCCCCGCTCTCGCACAAAATAGAAGGGTGCAGGCGGTCGTCCCAATAATCATAATGCGTCAGCCGCCGCAGGGAGGCTTCCACCCCGCCGATGACCACGGGCACATCGGGCCAAAGCGACTTCAACGCGCGGGTATAGACGGTGACGGCGCGGTCCGGGCGGGCACCGAAACGGCCTTCCGGGGTATAGGCATCGTCGTGCCGCAGGCGTTTGGCGGCCGTATAATGGTTGACCATCGAGTCCATTGCCCCCGCATTGACCGCGAAATACAGGCGCGGCCGGCCCAATTTGCGGAAGTCGCGCAGGTCGTCCTTCCAGCCGGGCTGGGGCACGACGGCGATGCGGTAACCGAACTTTTGCAGGTAGCGCGCGATGCAGGCGGTTCCGAAGGAGGGATGGTCTACGAAGGCGTCGCCCGTTATAAATATAATGTCAATATACTCCCAGCCCAGCGCCTCTCCTTCTTTAACAGAGGTCGGGAACATATAAACTTCGCTCTTCATCGCTGGGGCAGGGTTATGGTGAAACAAGCGCCGCCGAGGTTGAAGGAACGGCTGTAGGAGATGGTGCCGTCGCACATCTGGAGGATGTTGCGGCACATCGCGAGTCCGATGCCCGCGCCGCCGGTCTTGGTGGTGAAGTTGGGCGTAAAGAGTTTATCGATATGCTCGTCCGCTACGCCCGGGCCGTTGTCCTCCACTGTGATGTCTAGCATCCCGTCTTGGGTGGATTTCCGCAGGCAGACCAAAATCCGTCCTTCCGCGACCCCCGCATTTTCAATGGACTGGATGCTGTTGGTGACGAGGTTGACCAGCACGCGGATAAGTTGGGGCTTGGGCCCGTGAATGACGGTGTCCTTGAGCCCGATGTAGGAGATGTCGATGTGGTCTTTGTTGTCGAACAGGGCAATCTGGTCAGCCAGGGTGCGGTCCAAATCAAATTCCACCGGTTCCTGCGTATAGAGTTTGGCAAAGGAGGAGAAGTCGTTGGCGGTCTCGGTCAGGACGTCGATATTTTCCAGAATCACGCGCGAGAGTTCGTCGAACTTGCTCTCCCATTCGTTCTTGCCTGCGGCTTTCAGCCGGATGAGGCGCTGGAGGTCGAGTTTGATCGGGGTGAGCGGGTTCTTGATTTCGTGGGCCACCTGCCGGGCCATTTCGCTCCAGGCCTTGTCCCTTTCCTTCCCGGCCATCACCTTGGCGCTGCTTTCGATCATATCCACCATCCGGTTGTAGGCCTTGATGAGCGAGGCAATCTCGTCGTCCGCCTCGTATTCGATGTGTTCCAGCCCGGTCAGGTCGGTGCGTTCCATTTTCTCGCTCATCTGGCGGATGGGTTCGAAGACTTTGTCGGTAAATTTGTAAATGAGTCCCTGGCAGATAATCAGCAGCAGGAGGGATACGGCAATCAGCAGTACGGCGTGGGGGACGGCGTCGGAGATGAAATCCCAGGTGGAGGTAAAGGGCGCGGCCACCATCAAGACCATCTCTCCGTAGCGGTTGAACACGGGGGCGGAGAGCACGGTATAGCGTATGCCTTCGAATTTCTTTTCGTTGCGGCAGAAACGGCGGTGGAGGAAGCAGATGTCGTAATAGGCCTTATCGTCCATCCGCGAACTGAGGCGCATCTCGTCGTACAGGTTGGGGATGGTGGTCATAAAGAGGCTGCCGGAGGGGGTGAACAGGGACAGGTCGCATTTGCTCATTTTGGCGATTTCGGCGAGGGCGTCCTTGAAATGGGCGGTCTGCAATTCGTTGACCGTGGATACATTCGCACATTCTTTTTCCAAGATGGTCTGAACGGTGCTGATGCGGTCGCTGTAGTTCTTTTCTTGTTCTTCTCGTCCGGCATCCAGCACGAAACGCAGGCTGATGAATACGATGCAGGCCAGCGAAGCGGCGATGCCCAGCAGGACGGTGCGTCCGATGCGACGGGTGAGGCTGTTGCTCTTGCGCATCTTGCGAGCCTGGGAGCGGACGGGGATGAGCAGGGTGACCAGTATGACAATCATCCGGAGCAGGATGCTGCTGGCCAGCGACAGGAAGTCCACCTGCTTGCGCGAAATGACAATGGTCTCTCCCGGTCCGGTATGGTTGAAGAAATGGAGCCAGCCGTCCAGCCGAAGGATTTTCTTGCCCTCTTTTCCATAGTCGGCATAAGTGCTTTCCATCGTGGTGGCATAGGGGAAAGTGCCTTTGTAGAACATCAGGTGGCCGTCCAGGTACTTGGCGTAGGAATAGACTTCGGGGGTATAGACGGCGGAGGCTTCCAGGGGGGAGGAGAGGCTGCGGAAACTGCGGTTCTCGCGTCCGGAGACGGATTCAATTTCAACGGCAATACTCTTGCCGCCGGGGTAACTGAGCAGGGCCCAATAGTGCAGGATGCCGCTTTCATCGCTTTCCCAGTGGAACATAGAGCCGGGGGCGATGGGTTCGCTGGCCAGGATACGGCGGGCGAGGGGCATCCATTCCTTGTCCCTGCGGTCGAAGGGGGTGATGAGGGTGCGGTACTGACTCGGAAGGTTGTTGAGGTAATTGTCGGTCAGGTGGCTGCGAATCAGTTCTTCATCGCTGTTCGTGCCGGACAGGGAGTTCAGATAGGCGTCGGATGCGATGGCACTTTCGATGGAACGAAGTTGCATTTCGAGCATCATATTCCTTCCCATCGACAGGCGTTCGGCCCACATTTGCGTGCGTTTCTGCTCTTTGTCCATCCCGATGATGGCAATGGCGACGGACATCGCGAGGGACAGACCGAGGGCGATGAGTATGCTGTATTTGATGTTCAGCCGGGGGATGCGGATGGGAATCCCGTCGAGCAGGTCGTGCCCGATAAGGATGAAGACCATCAGGGCGGCGAAGAGCAGGGTATAGACCAAAATGGTGAAGATGCGTATGCCCATTCCGGCGCTGCTCTGGTTGAGATAGACGGGGGTGCTGGAATTTTCCAGGAAGTTGAGGCCGCTGGCGATGATGTAGAGACCCAGTCCGATGATGCAGAGGCCCAGAAATGTCCCCGTGACCATCAGGCGCTTGCGCCTGTCCCCGCCCTCATCGAGGGTCCAGGCAATCATTTTCTTGCGATTGGGGTAGATGCAGATGGCCAGCAGGAACATATAAATGTTCTGCAGCATCAGGTTGCCGTAGGAGGACCAGACGGGACCGCCGGCGTACAGTTGGGCGGAGAAGAGGGGGTTGTCGAGTTTGCTGCCCCAGAAGCGGGCGACGAAGTAGCAGACGGTCAGGGCGAGGACGGTGAAGATGAACAGCCGATGGCCGGGGCGTTTCCAAAGCAGGAGCACGAAGAACAGGGCCAGGAAGGCCAGTCCGACCCACTTCCCGGGGAAGTCGGCCAGGTGCGCCAGGCTGTCCTGCGGGCGGCTTCCGATGAAAAACAGGGCCTGTCCGTCGTAGGTGACGGGGCTTCCGATTTCCTGGGGTATGTCAGAGAGGAAGCAGTTGCCGGGCAGGTGCAGGCGGGGGGAAACCTTGCGTTTGCCGGATTCGTTGCGGGCGTCGCAGATGTACAGGGCTTCGAGGCGGACGACGCCTTTGCGGCTGTTGACGGTGCGGGCGAGGTACCATTTGGAGCCCAGGGTGGTGAAGCGGAAGTGTTCATCGAGCCCGCTGATGGGCATCCGTCCGTAATGGCGCGGGGCGAGCCGCGAGTCCTTGCCTGTTCCGGCGGGGATTCCGGCCGTCGTTCCGGCGCTTTCGAGTTTATCGTTAATGAGGGGGAGGGGGTGCTTCCAATAGACCAGCGAGTCGTTTTCGTAGCGGTAGAGGGTCATATCTTCCGGCAATTCGGCGACGGGTCCGTCGGCTTGCCCCCAGGCTTCGAGTTCGCGCAGGGCGTCGGTAACTCGCTGGGTGACGCGTTCTGACACGATTGCGATGTCCTGCGCCTGCTGTTCTTCCAGGATGGAAAAGGCGAAGAAAACGGCGGAGGTGGCCAGAATTATTAACGGAAGAAAAATGGAACGCATTTTGCAAAATGTTCATTCACTTGCAAAATTAAGAATATGACTCTATATTTGCAAACAAATTGTCATCAATTCTTGTTGCGGAAAGTTTTATATCTATTGCCTGTGCTGCTGCTCGGCGGTGGCTGTCCTTTGTTCGGGCAGGTCAATGCGGATGCGGTTTTCGTTCCCATTTCCAAGTATATCTATGAGGGGGATGCGGAGAAGTTGTCGGCCTGGTTCTATGATACGGTGGAACTTTCCGTGGAGAATGAGGATGCGGTGATGAGCCGCAATCAGGCTTACCGGATGATGGGGGCCTTTTTCGAGCGGCATCGTCCGGAGAGTTTCCAGATTTACCACAGTGCTTCGAAGTCTTCGGTGAAGTGTGTGGTCGGAAAGATGGTGGCGGGTGGAGAGAACTACAATGTGTCTATTTTTGCCAGCAACCGGGGCGATGGGTATATGATTCAGAAGTTGCAAATCCAGAAGGAGTGATTGTCGGTAGAACGGAAGAGGGATTGCGCTATGCGCTTCGGCAGAGGCCTGCTTCTGCCGTGGCTTATTGTGCGTTGACCATCATCGGTGGTACGCGGGGGGAGGAGGATTTGCCGGAGGGGACGGCGCATTTTGTGGAGCACGCGTTGTTCAAGGGAACGAAACGCAAGAGTGCGCGGGTGATTAGTTCGTATCTGGACCGTTGGGGCGGGGAGTTGAATGCGTATACGACGAAGGAGGAGATTGTGCTGCACGCGACGGTGCTGAAGGAGGATTTGCGGCGGGCGGCGGATTTGTTGATGGAGTTGGCGTTTGAGGCGACTTTTCCGGAGAAGGAAATTGAGATGGAACGTGGGGTGATCATTGATGAAATCCAGTCTTATAAGGATGTGCCGTCGGATGATATTTACGATCGGTTTGAGGCGATGTTGTTTGAGGGGCATCCGTTGTCGCGTTTGATTTTGGGGACGGTGAAGAGTGTAAGGCGGATACGGCGGGAGCATTTGAGGGCGTTTTGTGCGCGGTGGTTCCGCTATGAAAATATGGTGTTGACGCTGGTGGGGCCGCAGAGTGAGGCGCAGCTCGAGGCGCTCGTGCGGCGCTTGTCCAAGCGCTGGGCCGGCCTCGCCGAAAGCGCATCGTGCTTATCGCGCACAGGCAAAAAGTTTTCGGGTCCCGAAAAAAGGGACCCCGAAATTCTTTTCACCTGTGCTCCCTCAACGCCCTCGCACAGCGCTTTCGGCTCGGCTCAAACAGAGGG
>CADAFY010000069.1 GCA_902787255.1 uncultured Bacteroidia bacterium | reverse complement strand
TGGAGAAACTCTTCGAGCAGGAAGTGCCCGAAATCTTCGACGGGCTCATCACCATCAAGAAGGTGGTCCGCATCCCGGGCGAGCGCGCCAAAGTGGCCGTAGAGAGTTATGACGAGCGCATCGACCCCATCGGCGCCTGCATCGGTGTCAAGGGTGCCCGCATCATCGGCATCGTCAAGGAATTGCGCAACGAGAACATTGACGTGATTCAGTGGACCACCAACACCCAGTTGTTGATTCAGCGCGCCCTGAACCCCGCCAAGATTTCCTCCATCGTGATGAGCCCCGAAGAGAACAAAATCAAGGTGTTCATGCTCCCCGAAGAAGTCAAGAAAGGTATCGGCAAGGGCGGTTGCAACATCCGTCTCGCCAGTATGCTCGTCGGCAAGGAAATCGAAGTATGGAGAGACGCTCCCGCCCAGGAAGAAGAGGAAGACGACGTCTTGCTCAGCGAGTTCTCCAACGACAACGCCGACAATGAAGAATATGGCAACGGCATCGACCAGTGGATCATCGAGCGCTTGCAGGCCATCGGCTGCGACACCGCCAAGAGCGTGCTCGCCCAGACGCCGGAAGACATCGCCCGCCGCGCCGACCTTGAAGATGAAACCGTTGCGGAAGTATTCGCCATCCTCCGCGCTGAATTTGAAGACTAAATAAAGAAATATGGCTGAAATCAGAATCAGTAAACTTGCAAAAGAATTCAACATCGGACTGAGCACCGTCATCGAGTTCCTGCAAAAGAACGGCGTGAGCGTCGAAGAAGGGAACCCGAATGCCAAGGTGGAAGTGCCCGATAACGTGCGGTCGAAACTGGTCGCCGAGTTTGGCAGTGAACAAAAAGCCAAGCAGGAAGCCGAAAAGACCGTCATCAAGATCAAAGAGATTATCGAAAACGCCGGACGCAAGAAAGAAGCGGCCGAGGAAGAAGAGGCGCCCAGCGTAGTCGTTATCAAACAGAACATCCTGGGCGGCGAGCCCAAAGAGGCCCCGAAAGAGGCACCCAAGGAGACGGCGGAAGCCCCGGCCCCCAAGGCCAAGGCCGAGCCGAAAGTCAAAGAAGCGGCCCCCAAAGCGGTCAAGGAAGAACCTAAGAGCGAAGAAGCGCCGAAAGAAGACCCTGCGGTCAACCTGAAAATCACGGGCAAAATCGACCTCGATCAGTTCAAGAAGAAGAAAAAGAAGAAAGAGGACGCCCCCGCCCCTGCCCCGCAGGAAGAAGCGCCCGCTGAAAGCCCGAAGCCGGCGGAGACGCCCGTTGAAGCTGTGTCCGCTGAAGTTCCCGCAGAAAAACCGGTCGAAAAACCGGCGGAAGCGGAAAGCGCGCCCGCCGTGCGCGAAGTGGCCATCGAGGTGCCCAAACTGAGCGGTCCCGCCGTCGTGGGCAAAATTGACCTCAGCCAGTTCTCCACGCCGAAGAAAGGCAAGAAACGCGAACGCATCAACGGCGGCAAAGTGGATATCAGCAAGGTGAATGCCGTGGATGCCGCTCCTCGCAAGGACAACCGCAAGAATGACAAAAACGCCCCGGCTCCCGGTCAAGGCAAACGCCGTCGCGGCAAGGAAATTTCCAAGCCCGTACTGACCGCGGCGGAGGAAGAAGAGATGCAGAAGGAAATCCAGAAGCAGATCAAGGAAACCTACGCCCGGATGAACGAGAGCAAGAGCAAGAACACCTTCGGAGCGAAATACCGCAAAGAGAAACGCGAAGCGGCCGCCAACAAGATGCAGGAGGAGATGGAGCAACAGGAAATGGAGGGCAAGGTCCTCAAAGTCACGGAATTCGTGACGGTGAACGACCTGGCCACGATGATGAACACGCCGGTCACTTCCGTTATCGGCGCCTGTATGTCCCTCGGCATTATGGTGTCCATCAACCAGCGTCTGGATGCGGAAACCCTGGTGCTCGTCGCGGAAGAATTCGGCTACCAGGTCGAGTTCGTCACGGCGGAACTCTCCGACATCATTTCCCAGGATGAGGAAGAAGAGGGAGAACTCGTCTCCCGTCCGCCCGTCATCACGGTGATGGGTCACGTGGACCACGGCAAGACCTCCCTGCTCGACTACATCCGCAAATCCAATGTCATTGCCGGTGAAGCGGGCGGCATCACGCAGCATATCGGCGCCTACAATGTCAAACTCGAAGACGGCCGTCACATCACCTTCCTCGACACCCCGGGTCACGAAGCCTTTACCGCTATGCGTGCCCGCGGCGCCAAGATGACCGACGTGGCCATCATCATCATTGCGGCGGACGACGCCATCATGCCCCAGACCGTGGAGGCCATCAACCACGCCCAGGCGGCCGGTGTCCCGATGGTGTTCGCCATCAACAAGATTGACAAGCCCGGCGCGCAGCCCGACAAGATTCGCGAGCAGCTCTCCAATATGAACATTCTCGTGGAAGAATGGGGCGGCAAATACCAGTGCCAGGAAATCTCCGCCAAGCAGGGCATCAATGTGGACAAACTCCTCGAAAAGGTGCTGTTGGAAGCGGACATTATGGACCTCAAGGCCTGCCCGACCAAACGCGCCAGCGGCGCCGTCATCGAATCCGCCCTCGACAAGGGCCGGGGATATATGGCGACCATCCTGGTGCAGAACGGCACCCTCCGCGTCGGCGATATGATGCTCAGCGGCTCTTACTATGGCCGTGTCAAGGCGATGTTCAACGAGCGTGGACAAAAAATCAAGGAAGCCGGCCCTTCCACTCCCGTTTCCATCCTCGGTCTGAACGGCGCCCCGACAGCCGGTGAGAAATTCAACGTCATGGCCGACGAACGCGAGGCCAAGGACATCGCCAACAAACGCGAGCAACTCATCCGCATCCAGGGCATCAAGACCCAGAAGCATATGACCTTGGAAGAAATCGGACGGCGCATCGCCATCGGCAACTTCAAGGAACTCAATATCATCGTCAAAGGTGACGTGGACGGTTCCATCGAAGCCCTCTCCGACTCCCTCATCAAACTCTCTACCGAAGAGGTGCGCGTCAATGTCATCCACAAAGCCGTGGGTGCCATCTCCGAGAGCGACGTCCTGCTGGCCGCCGCCTCCGACGCCATCATCATCGGCTTCCAGGTGCGTCCCGGCGCCGCCGCGCGCAAACTGGCCGAGAAAGAGGAAATCGAAATCCGTCTCTACTCCGTCATCTACGATGCCATCAACGAAATCAAGGACGGTATCGAAGGTATGCTGGCGCCCGAGCAGAAAGAGGAAATCACCGGTACGGCCGAGATTCAGCAGACCTTCAAGATCAGCAAGGTCGGCACCATCGCCGGTTGTATCGTGCGGGAAGGCAAGATCAACCGCACCAACAAGGTGCGCCTCATCCGCGACGGCATTGTCATCTATACCGGCGAACTGGGCAGCCTCAAACGCTTCAAAGACGATGCGAAAGAGGTGGTCAGCGGTATGGAATGCGGCTTGAACATCGAGAACTTCAACGACATCAAGATTGGTGACATCGTCGAAGCCTACACCATCACGGAAATCAAGCGCACGCTGTAACATCCCGTAAAACATTTCAGGAAAATGCCAAGAATCGTAGTATTTTTGGCATTTTTTCATTGAATTTATACCAAATTATTGATACCTTTGTAGGTATGGAAAAATATTACATAGCCGTCGACCTGGGCGCTACGAGCGGAAGGGTCATCCTCGCCTCCTGGAACGGAGAGAAAATCGAAATGCAGACGCTTCACCGTTTCCCTACCCCGTTGGTAGAGAAGGACGGGAAGTATTTCTGGGACATTTTCGTACTGGAAAAAGAAATCCTTGAAGGATTGTCCCAAGCAGCCGGCAAGCCCGTCGAATCGATTGGCATCGATACCTGGGGCGTGGATTTCTGCTGCGTGGACGCCGAAGGGAAAGTATCGATGCCGCGGGCCTATCGCGACCCCTACACCCAGGGTGTTCCCGAACAATTCTTCCGGGAAATGCCGCGGGAAGAACTGTACCGCCGCACGGGCATCCAGATTATGAATTTCAACAGCGTCTTCCAGGCCTACGCCCGCAAAGAAGAAACGGCCGCGGCCGACAAGTTGCTGTTCATCCCCGACGCGCTGTCCTACCTGCTGACCGGCAAAATGGTCTGCGAATACACGATTCTGTCCACCAGCGCCCTGATGAACCCGCGCACCAAAGAGTTGGACGAAGATATCCTCAAGATTTGCGGCTTGCGCAAGGAACAGTTCCCTCCCCTCGTGCTGCCGGGAGCGGTCATCGGTCCCCTCTCGAAGGAAGTCGCCGACAAGACCGGTCTGGGCCCCGTCCCGGTGATGGCTGTCGCCGGACACGACACGGGCTCCGCCGTAGCGGCCGTCCCTGCCGTCGATGCGAACTTTGCCTACCTGAGCAGCGGCACCTGGAGCCTGATGGGCATCGAGAGCGCCCAACCCGTCATCACCGACGAGACCTTCCGCTTGAACTTCACCAACGAGGGCGGTGCCAAAGGCGACATTCGCCTGCTCAAAAACATTACGGGGATGTGGATCATCGAGCAGTGCCTTGCCCAGTGGCGCAAGGAAGGCCGCAGTTACACCTATGCCGAACTGGCCGATATGGCGCGCGGCTGCACGGACCGGGAAACCCGGCTCTTCGACCCCGACGACCCCGACTTCGCCGCTCCGCAGAATATGCCGGCCACCATCATCGCCAAGACGGGCCACGCGCTCACTGACACGCAGATGGTGCGCCTGATTTATGATTCCCTGGCCGCCAAATGTGCCAAGGTCTTCCAAATGCTGCAAGGCCTCGCCGGCGCGCCCATTGACACGCTGCACATCATCGGCGGCGGCTCCCAGAACGATGTCGTGGACCAGTTGACGGCCGACGCCTGCGGCGTACGCGTCGTGGCCGGACCGGCCGAAGGAACGGCCCTGGGCAATGTGATGATTCAGGCCGGACTGAGCCGCAAAGATATTCTTGCATCAATTAACACTAAAATTTATACACCCCATGAGTAAAATGTACGAGCTCGCGCGCGAGAGATACGCCGCGCTGGGAATCGACACCGAGAAGGTGCTCGCCCAACTTCAGGATTTCCATCTTTCCATGCACTGCTGGCAGGCTGACGATGTAGCCGGATTCGAGGCTACGGGCGATTTGACCGGCGGCATCCAGGCGACCGGCAACTATCCCGGCAAGGCCCGCAACATCGACGAACTCCGCGCCGATATCCTCAAGGCCAAGAGTCTCATCCCCGGCAAGCACCGTCTCAATCTCCACGAGATTTACGGTGAGTTCGGCGGACAGAAAGTGGACCGCGACGAAGTGGACGTCAAACATTTCCAGGGTTGGATGGACTGGTCCCGCGAGAACGACACTCCGCTGGATTTCAACAGCACCTCTTTCTCCCACCCCAAGAGCGGCAGCCTCTCCCTGTCCAATCCCGACAAAGCCATCCGCGACTTCTGGATTGAGCACACCAAACGCTGCCGTACCATTGCCGATGCGATGGGCAAGAACCAGGGCGACCCCTGTATTATGAATGTCTGGGTACACGATGGTTGCAAAGACCAGAGTGTCAACCACTATATGTACCGTGCCCTGCTCAAGGATTCGTTGGATAAAATCTTCGCCGAGAAGAAAGAGAATATGAAAGACTGCATCGAAGGCAAGGTCTTCGGCATCGGTCTGGAAAGTTTCACCGTGGGCAGCCACGATTTCTACACCGCCTATGCAGCCAAGAACGGCAAGATTCCCACCATCGACACGGGCCACTATCATCCCACCGAAAGCCCCGCCGACAAGGTCAGCGCCCTGCTCCAGTTCGTCCCTGAACTGATGCTGCACGTCTCCCGCCCTATCCGCTGGGACTCCGACCACGTCACCTTGATGGACGACGGCACCCTCGACCTCTTCAGCGAGATTGTCCGCGCCGGCGCCTTGGAGCGTGTTCACTACGGTCTGGATTACTTCGACGGCGCCATCAACCGCATCGGTGCCTATGTCATCGGCTCCCGCGCCGCGCAGAAATGTATGCTCCGCGCCCTGCTCGAGCCCACCGACCTCATCCGCAAATACGAACTCGAAGGCAAGACCGCCCAGGTGCTCACCTATCTGGAAGAAGCCAAAGCAATGCCTTGGGGCGCCGTGTACGATGAATTCTGCGAGCGCAACAATGTGCCCGTCGGCGAATCCTACCTCAAAGAGGTGGAAGCCTACGAGAAGGAAGTGACTTCGAAACGATAATCTCTTTTTTTGAGCAATCCTATGAAATCCGTATTGGAAGGAAGAGCGGGCCTGGCCGCAGCGGTGGCACAGGCCGCCGAGGTGGCCGGAATGCTCTGGCAAAAAGGCTGGGCGGAACGCAACGGGGGCAACCTCACCGTCAATGTGACGGAATTCGTGGACGAAGAGATGCGCGCGTTGCCCGCCTTGGGCGCGCCCGTCTCCATCGGCCTCGAACTCCCCGCCCTCAAGGGCTGCTGGTTCTACTGCAAAGGCACCAACAAGCGTATGCGCGATCTGGCCCGCGACCCGATGGCCGGCGGCAGCATCATCCGCATCTGCCCGGACTGCGCCTCCTACGAAATGGTCGCCGACGCGCCGGTCAAACCCACCTCGGAACTGCCTACGCACCTGATTCTGCAGAACCTGCTCATCAGCAGCGGCAGCGGTTACAAAGCCACCTTGCACACCCATCCCATCGAATTGGTGGCGATGTCGCACAACCCGCATTTCCTGGACGAGGAAATCCTCACCCACACCCTTTGGTCGATGATACCCGAGACCCTGGCCTTCGCGCCCCTGGGTCTGGGTGTCGTCCCCTATGCCCTCCCCTCCTCCGTGGAACTCGCCAAGGCGACGCTGGAGAAAGTGGAGAAGTTCGATGTGGTCCTCTGGGAAAAGCACGGAACCGTCGCCGTCGGCAAAGATATGATGGATGCCTTCGACCAGACCGACGTCCTCAACAAGGCCGCCTGTATCTATATGTCCGCCAAGAACATGGGCTTTACCCCCGACGGCATGACCGACGCCTCCATGAAAGAAATCCAAGATGTCTTCAACCTGCCTAAAACGAGGGTGTAAATCTTGGAAAAGCGTATATTTGTCAAGATATGAAATCCATTCAAACAGAGAATGCGCCCGCTGCCATCGGACCGTACAGCCAGGCCATCGACTC
>CADAFY010000068.1 GCA_902787255.1 uncultured Bacteroidia bacterium | reverse complement strand
ATCGGGACTTCGGACTCCCACATCAAGTACAAATTCAATTCCACCCGCGAGGAAATCATCGAGCGGGCCGTGGCGGCGGTCAAATATGCCCGCAAGTATGTCGACGACGTAGAATTCTACGCCGAAGACGCCGGCCGTACCGAGAATGAATACCTCGCGCGGGTGGTCCAGGCCGTGATCGACGCCGGCGCGACGGTGGTCAACATCCCCGACACGACCGGCTACTGCCTGCCCGCGGAGTATGGAGCCAAAATCAAATACCTCATCGACCACGTCGATATGAAGGATGCGATTTTGTCCACCCACTGCCACAACGACCTCGGTATGGCTACTGCCAACACGATGTCGGGTCTGCTCAACGGCGCCCGCCAGTGTGAGGTGACCATCAACGGAGTCGGGGAACGGGCCGGCAATACCGCGCTCGAAGAGGTGGCGATGATTATCCGCAGCCACAAGGATGTGGACTTGGTGTCGGACATCAACACCAAGAAAATCTTCTCCATCAGCCGTATGGTATCCGGTCTGATGAATATGCCCGTGCAGGCCAACAAGGCCATCGTGGGCCGCAACGCGTTTGCGCACTCCTCCGGCATTCACCAGGACGGCGTGCTCAAGAACGCGCAGACCTACGAAATCATCGACCCCAAGGATGTGGGCATCGACGACAACAGCATCGTGCTGACGGCCCGCAGCGGCCACGCGGCCCTGAAGTATCGGCTCGAGGTGTTGGGCATCAAGCCCGATGATGCGAAACTGGACGAGATTTACCAGCAGTTCCTCAAACTGGCCGACAAGAAGAAGCAGGTGACCGACGACGACATCCTCGTCCTCGCCGGTGCGGAACGCAGCGGAAACGCCCACGTCAAACTCGACTACCTTCAGGTCACCAGCGGCAAGGGCATCCGTCCTACCGCCTGCATCGGCCTGGACATCGCGGGTGAGAAGTTTGAAGCCGCCGCACAGGGCAACGGTCCTGTCGACGCGGCTGTCAATGCCCTCAAATCCATCATCAAACGCAAGATGACCATCAAGGAATTCACCATCCAGAACATCACCAAGGGTTCGGATGACACGGCCAAGATTCACTTGCAGGTGGAGTACGCGGGCAAAATCTATTACGGTTTCGGCGCCAACACGGACATCGTGACGGGCGCGGTGGAAGCCTACATAGACTGCATCAACAAATTCAACTAGGAGGCGGAAGGCCGACTGTAAAGAAACATTTGAATGAACACGTTATTCGACAAAATCTGGGACGCACACGTGGTCTCGCTCATTGAGGACGGGCCCACCCAGTTGTATATTGACAGGCTCTACTGCCACGAAGTGACGTCTCCGCAGGCATTTGACGGTCTGAGGGCCCGGGGCATCAAACCCCTTCGTCCCGAGAAGATTTTCTGTATGCCGGACCACAATACGCCCACCCACGACCAGGACAAGGAAATCGAAGATCCTGTCTCCAAGTCCCAGGTGGACGCGCTCAAGCGCAATGCCGCCGAGTTCGGGCTGACGCATTACGGGATGATGGACAAAAACAACGGCATTATCCACGTCGTCGGACCCGAGAAGGGACTTTCCCTGCCCGGTATGACCATCGTTTGCGGTGACTCCCACACCTCTACCCACGGGGCGATGGGCGCCGTCGCGTTCGGTATCGGAACGAGCGAAGTGGAAATGGTGCTGGCCAGCCAGTGCATCCTTCAGCAGAAGCCCAAATCAATGAGCATCCGCGTGGAAGGGGAGTTGGGCAAAGGCGTGACTGCCAAGGACCTGGCCCTCTATCTGATGAGCAAACTCACCACCAGCGGCGCGACGGGTTATTTTGTCGAGTATCGCGGCAGCGCGGTCCGCAGCCTTTCGATGGAAGGCCGTCTGACCCTGTGCAACCTCTCGATCGAGATGGGGGCCCGCGGCGGTTTCATCGCCCCCGACGAGACGACTTTCGCTTACCTCAAAGGCCGCGAATATGCTCCGAAGGGAGAGGCCTGGGACAAGGCGGTTGCCTATTGGAAGACCCTGAAGAGCGGTGCGGATGCCGTTTTCGACAAGGAACTGGTCTTCGACGCTGCCGATGTCAAGCCGATGATTACCTACGGGACCAACCCCGGTATGGGTATGGCCATCGACGCCAACATCCCCGCTCTCGACAGCATTCCGGCGGAGCAACGCCCCGGTTTCCAGAAAGCGATGAACTATATGGGCTTCGAAGCCGGTCAGAAATTGCTGGGCCACCCGGTGGATTATGTCTTCCTGGGCGCCTGCACCAACGGCCGTATCGAGGACTTCCGCGCCTTCGCATCCATCGTGAAAGGTCGCAAGAAAGCCGCGAATATCACCGCCTGGCTCGTGCCCGGTTCCTGGATGGTCAAGCAGCAGATTGAAGACGAAGGATTGGACAAAGTGCTGGAAGAGGCGGGATTTGCCGTCCGCCAGCCCGGTTGTTCTGCCTGTCTGGCGATGAACGACGACAAGATTCCTGCCGGGAAATATGCCGTCTCCACCAGCAACCGCAACTTCGAAGGCCGTCAGGGCCCCGGTTCCCGCACCTTGCTCGCCAGCCCGCTTACGGCGGCGGCTGCCGCGGTCACGGGAGTCATCACCGATCCGAGAACCTTGTTGTAAATCCTTGGCGCTATGAAACAGAAATTTGATATCATAGAAAGCACCTGTATCCCTCTCCCGCTGGAGAATGTGGATACCGACCAGATTATTCCTGCCCGCTTCCTGAAAGCGGTGACGCGGGATGAGAAGTTTTTCGGAGACAACCTCTTCCGTGACTGGCGCTACAACGCCGACGGCACCCCCAAGAAGGATTTTGTGCTCAACGACCCCCGCTATAGCGGCTGCATCCTGGTCGCCGGCAAGAACTTCGGCAGCGGCTCCTCCCGCGAACACGCGGCCTGGGCCATCGCCGGTTATGGTTTCCGTGTGGTGATTTCCAGTTTCTTCGCGGATATCCACAAGAACAACGAACTCAACAACTTCGTGCTGCCCGTGGTGGTCAGCGAGGAGTTCCTGGCCGAACTCTTCGATTCGATTGCCAAGGATGCGCAGACGAAGGTGAAGGTGGATGTGCCCGCGCAGACGGTGACCAACCTGGCCACGGGACGCAGCGAGCGCTTCGAACTCAACGCTTACAAAAAATACTGTCTGATGAACGCCCTGGACGATATCGACTATCTCCTGGAGCAGAAAGACAAAATTGAAAAATACGAGCAGAGCCGATGATCGAGATCATGGATACCACCCTGCGGGACGGGGAACAGACGGCGGGCGTGTCGTTTAACGTCAGCGAGAAACTGGCGATAGCGGGACTCCTGCTGGAAGAGTTGCACGTCGACCGTATCGAGGTGGCTTCCGCCCGCGTATCCAAAGGCGAGGAGAAAGCCTTTGCGAAAATCTGCGCTTGGGCGGCCTCCAAGGGCTATTTGGACCGTGTCGAAGCCCTCGGCTTCGTGGATGACGGCATCTCCGTCGATTGGATTGCTTCCTGCGGCGGAAAGGTAATGAATATCCTGGCCAAAGGCTCCCTGCGCCATTTGGAAACCCAACTTCGCAAGACCCCGGCGCAGCATTTTGAGGACATCCGCCGTGTCATCGCCAAGGCCCGGGCAAAAGGCATCCGTTGCAACCTCTATCTGGAAGACTGGTCCAACGGCATGATGCATTCGCCGGACTATGTGTTCGAGATGGTGGATGCCTTGAAAGACAGTGGTATCGTGCGCTTTATGCTGCCCGACACCCTGGGCGTGCTGGACCCGTGGAAAACCGAGGAACTGTGCGCCAAGATGCGGACTCGTTATCCTTCGCTTCATTTTGATTTTCACGCGCACAACGACTACGACTTGTCTGTCGCCAACACCTTGGCGGCGGTCCGTGCCGGGATGAACGCCGTGCATACGACGGTCAACGGCCTCGGAGAACGCTGCGGCAATGCCCCGCTGGCGAGCATCGTAGCGGCTATCCACGACCAGAGCGCGGAAAAGACCAACATCGACGAGCGGCAACTCATTCACGTGAGCAACTATGTCGCGAGCATTTCGGGCATACGCATTCCGAGCAACAAGCCGGTTGTGGGGGAGAATGTCTTCACCCAGAGCAGCGGCGTGCACGCGGACGGGGACAACAAGGGCAACCTTTACGCTAATGCCCTGCTGCCCCAGCGTTTCGGCCGCGAACGGACCTATGCTCTCGGCAAGACCAGCGGCAAGGCCAACATCGTCAAGAACTTGGACAAACTGGGCATCAGCCTTACCCCCGAGCAGGTCAAGGTTGTCACCCAACGGGTGGTCGAACTGGGAGACAAGAAGGAGACGGTCACGCCCGAAGACCTTCCGTTCATCATAGCGGATGTGCTGAAGGGAGATACGGGTGCGAAAAAGGACAATATCCACATACTCAATTATTCCCTGCAATTGGCCAAAGGTATGAAACCGGTGGCGAGCGTAAAAATCAAGATTCATGGCAAGGAATACGAGTCTACGGCGCCCGGAGACGGTCAGTACGACGCCTTTATGAAGGCGCTCTGGCATATCTACGAGTCCCTTGGAATGACGCACCCCGTGCTCGCCGATTACCAGGTCAGCATTCCTCCGGGAGGCCGCAGCGACGCCCTCGTGCAGACGACCATTACCTGGAACACCCCCGGCGGACATTTCAAGACACGGGGCGTCGATTCCGACCAGACCGAGGCCGCCATCAAGGCTACCGTCAAGATGCTCAACATCATCGACAATATGGAAAATATTATAAAGTAAAGGTATTATATGAAACTCAAGATTGCAAAATTGCCGGGTGACGGCATCGGACCCGAAGTGGTCGAGCAGGCCGTCAAAGTCGTGGATGCCGTGGCGAAGAAATTCGGACACGAGATTGAATACAGTTTCGCATACGTAGGCGCGTGCGCGATTGACAAATATGGTAACGCTTATCCCGAAGAGACCCACAAAGTCTGTATGGAAAGCGACGCCGTCCTTTTCGGCGCCGTGGGAGACCCCCGTTATGACAACGACCCCACCGCCAAGGTGCGTCCTGAACAGGGCTTGCTGGCGATGCGCAAACAATTGGGTTTGTATGCCAACCTTCGTCCCGTTGAGACCTTCAAGAGCCTCGTGCACAAGAGCCCCCTCAAAGAGGAACTGGTGGATGGAGCCGATTTCCTCTGCCTGCGTGAACTCACGGGCGGTATGTATTTCGGCGAGAAAGGCCGCCGCGATAACGGTGACACCGCTTTCGACACCAACCTCTACCACCGCTACGAGGTGGAGCGCATCCTTAAACTCGGTTATGAATATGCCCGCCGCCGTCGCAAACACCTGACGGTCGTGGATAAGGCCAATGTGCTGGAGTCTTCCCGCCTGTGGCGTCAGATTGCCCAGGAAATGGCTCCTCAGTATCCCGACGTGACCACCGACTATATGTATGTGGACAACGCCGCGATGAAACTCATCACCGGTCCCAAGTTCTTCGACGTGCTCGTGACCGAAAATACCTTCGGTGACATCCTGACCGACGAGGCTTCTTGCGTGAGCGGCTCGATGGGACTGCTGGCCTCCGCCTCCATCGGCGAGCACACGGGCGTGTACGAGCCTATCCACGGCTCTTATCCCCAGGCCGCCGGCAAGAACATTGCCAACCCGCTGGCTACGATTCTTTCAGCCGCGATGATGTTCGAGTATGCTTTCGGACTGATGGAAGAAGGAAAAGCCATCCGTAAGGCGGTCGCCCTGTCCATCGACAAGGGCATCGTGACCGAGGACCTCGCCGGCGACGGCAAGAAATACAGTACGTCCGAAGTGGGAGACTGGGTAGCCGCGAATATTTAAAGGTCACTTGCATTTCACACAAATATTTAAATTAATAGATATTAATATTATGGCAGAGTTAAATTGGGACGATTTGGCTTTCAGATATAGGAAAGCAAATGTCATCATCGTGAGTTATTACAAGGACGGACAATGGTCCGCTCCCGTAGCCACCAAGGATTTTGATTTCCATTTCAGCGCCTTCGCCGGCGTTTTCCACTATGCCAACGCTTGCTTCGAAGGTCTCAAGGCCTTCCGCGGCGTAGACGGCAAGGTGCGCCTGTTCCGTCCCGATGAGAACGCCAAGCGTTTGCAGCGCAGTGCGGCGCATCTGGATATGGCCGCCCCGAGCGAGGAAATGTTCCTGAATATGTGCCTGATGTGCGTGAAGGAGAACCTCGATTTCCTCCCGCCTTATGGTCATAATGCTTCGATGTACCTGCGTCCCGTGCTGGTTGGTTGCAACCCCCAACTCGGTATCGCTTCTTCCACTGAAGTGGCTTTCGCCGTCCTCGGCGCTCCCGTGGGCACCTATTCCGGCGCGGCGGGCCTGACCCCCGGTACGGCCGTGCTTTCCCGCAACTATGACCGCGCCGCCCCGCACGGAACCGGCAGTTACAAAATTGCGGCCAACTATGCCACTTCCTTGCATCCTTACAACCTGGCCCACAAACTCGGTTATCGCGAACTGCTGTTCCTCGATCCGGCCACCCATACCAAGATAGATGAATTCGGTTCCTCCAATTTCTTGGCCATCAAGGGCAATACCTATGTGACCCCGCTTTCCGACTCCGTGCTGCCTTCCATCACCAACAAGACCTTGCAGGCGGTGGCGGCGGACTTCGGCTACAAAGTCGAGAAACGCGTCGTGCCCGTGGAGGAACTCGCTGAGTTCGAAGAGGTCAACGCCTGCGGAACGGCGGTCGTAATTACTCCGATTTGCTCGGTGGACGACAAGGAGACCCTCGAAGGGAACACCGTCACCAAGACCTACCGTTTCGGTTCGCCCGACCACTGCGGCCCTGTGAGCGAGAAGTTCTACAAACGCATCCGTGGCATCCAGGACGGACTCGAAGAGGATACCCACAATTGGTGCGTGTTCTTGTAATGGTCATCTCTCTTATACAAAGTAACATAGTTTGGGCCGATCCCGAGACCAACCGGGAGCGGCTCTCGCAGGTTTTTGCCCGTTTGCCCAAGAGCGACCTGGTGGTCCTGCCCGAGATGTTCTCGACGGGATTCGCCACCGAGCCGGAGGGCATTGCCGAACGGGGGGATGACAGCCTTCGCTGGATGCAGGAAATGGCCGCCCGATACGATTGCGCCGTGGCGGGTTCGCTGGCGCTGGAGCGGTGTGATTCATCCAGTTCGGCCGGTGAGGGGAGCCGTTTCTACAACCATTTTGCCTTTGTTACAGCGGAAGGGGAGTTGGCTTCCTACGACAAACATCA
>CADAFY010000067.1 GCA_902787255.1 uncultured Bacteroidia bacterium | reverse complement strand
CAAGCCTCTTCCCTGCCCAAGACCTTCTATGCGGACCGGGTGGTGGACTCCAAGGAACTGGATTGGTCGGCCTCCCTCAAGTATGACTGGCTGGCGCACTGGGGTTCTGTGAAAAACACCCTCAAGGCCGGTTTCAGCTGGAAGGCGGACGGTAATGTGGGAGCCGGCGAGTATTACGAGGACCCGACCCTTGCGGGAAACGGCTATCGTCCCAGGCCCTATTCCGAGTATCCTTATATGCACAACCTGGCGCTCTGGCTGGAAGAAAAGTTCGAAGTTCCCGTAGGCGAATCCCAACTGGCATTGACCGCCGGACTTCGCGGAGAAACGGTTTTGCTCAAAGGGACGGCTTATAATGGTTTGAGCGCGCTATCGCCCCGTCTGGGTCTGCGCTGGAACCTGCCGCTGGGCTTTGCCTTGCGCGGGGGCTGGGGCATCACCCGCAAATTGCCGGGTTTCTCCATCCTCTATCCCGAAAAGCAGTATCGCGATATCCTTTCCCTCGGCTTTTCGCACGGGAGCGAAACGGACTACATCTATTATACGCAGCCTTACACGCTCGCGACCAACCCCAATTTGAAGTTGCAGTCCAACCACAATACCGAAGTGGCCCTCGATTGGGAAAAAGACGACTGGCATCTGTCCCTGACGGGATTCTATTCCAAAACCCTCGACCCGTACAGCCTGACCGGGGCCTATACGCCGTTCTCTTATAATATTTGGAAACTGCCCGATACGTATGTGATGCCCGCGTCACCCCAGGTCAAACTGGATTCCCAGACGGGACAAGTCTTCCTCCGGGCCAATCCGAGCGAGGCGTACACGGCGACCGAACTGCTCGTAACCGACCGGACTTTCATCAATACGCGTATGCCGGACGGCGGGGCGACCATCCACCGGACGGGTGCGGAATTCACGGCCGAGACACCGCAGATTCCCTTGCTGAAGACCCGTTTCCGCATCGACGCCTCCTATACCCATACCTGGTATATGGACAAAGAAGAGACCTATTATTATAATACGGGCTGGTCGCATCCGGACCCTGCCCTCAAGAACCGTTCCTACCCCTATGTGGGCATTTACGAAGGGCCTTCTTCGCTTATTCAGGGCAAGAAAACGCATACGCTGGACGCCAACTTCACCCTGATCACCCACATTCCCGAAATCCGGCTGATCGTGACCGTCCGGCTGGAGGCGACTTTCCTGCGCTATTCGCGCAATCTGTCCGATCGGGCCTATACGGTCGCGGAGGGAAGCGTCGTCCCGACAGGGGGCGATATTTACGGCGGGAACTCCTACACGGCCGTGGCGCCCGTGGCCTGGCTCGACCTCAGCGGCAACCGTCACCCCTGGACGGAGGCGGAAGCATCCAATCCCGATTTCCAGCGACTTATTATCCGTTCGGGCAATATTTTCACCTTCGCGGAAGACGGCTATGACCCGTATTTCAGCGCCAACTTGAGCCTGACCAAAGAAATCGGCAAGCACGTGAGCCTGTCATTCTATGCCAATAACTTTACTTTCTCGCGTCCTTATAGCGTCAGTTATGCAACCGGCGTGAGCACCATATTCACCCCGGCCTTTTACTATGGCCTGACCTGCCGCATCAAAATATGAGAAGATTCCCCGTCATACTCCTGCTGCTTTTGCTGCTGACATCCGCGTGCGAGCGTCAGACCGGCTGGTCGTCTCCGCTGCATCCGGTAGCGGTCCGCGTGGTGTATCCGGAAGGATATACGGAACTGACACGGGCCGGTGTCCGCGTCGTGTTCTCGATGATTGCCTCTTCGCAGAATTATGTCGTCCTGACCGATGAGAGCGGCTGTGTCAATACCCAGTTGCCGACCGGCGTCTATCGCGTCAAGGTCAGCGACAAGGCCCCCGACGTGTTCTTCAACGGTCTTATCTCCCGTTGTCTGGTGAACGGCGAATGCAAGATGGATGTGCCGCTGGTCGTGTCCAAGGCCAGCCCGCTGCTTATCCGGGAATTGTATATCGGCGGCTGCAGCAAGGCCCCCAAGGAAGGAACCTACCAGAGCGACCAGTATGTGTTGCTCCACAACAATTTCGATGCGGTCTATTACCTGGACAGCCTGTGTTTCGGGACTTTGAGCCCGTACAACTCGACGGCCGTCAACCGCTGGATGAGCGAGGATGGGAAATTCCCCGCCTTTGCGCCTATCACCACCGCGGTCTGGCGTTTCCCGGGGGACGGTCACTCGTTCCCGCTGGCGCCCGGAGAGGATGCGATTATCGCCCTGCGCGGCGCCATCGACCATACCCGGGAATACCCGCTTTCGGTCAACCTCAACCGTCCCGACTGCTTTGTCTGCTACAACCTCACTTACTTCCCCAATACCCTCTACCATCCGGCTCCCGGCGACCAGATTCGTCAGGACCATATCCTGGATGTAGTAATCAAGACGGGACAGGCCAATGCCAATACCGTGTCCATTACCTCTCCGACTTTTTTGATTTTCAAAGCCAAGGGCACTTCCATCGAAGAATGGGTGAGCCGGGAAGATGCGATTGCCGTGACGCCGGGCAACAGTTCGGATGTGGTGGTGAAAGTTCCCTGGGACTGGGTGCTGGATGCCGTCGAGGTGTTCAACGGCTCTTCGAGCGGCAATACCAAGCGCTTGCCACCCGACCAGGACGCGGGTTTTGTTTTCCAGAGCGAGCCCTACAAAGGTTATGTGCTCACGCGCTATGTCGACGAACAGGAAAGTACGATAGCCGGGTTTACCGTTTTAATGGATTCCAATAATTCGAACGATGATTTTTACCAAAGTACCCAATCACTCCTTCGGCCGTAAGGGCTTGCGGGCCCTTGCCGCGCTGATGCTGCTTGCGTTCTGGCCGCTGACGGCCCGCTCGCAGGCTTCGTTGCGCGTGGACGGGAAGCCGGACGGGATGACGGCCGAATTGTTGGGTTCTACGCAGCAGGGAGGCTTCCGTCCGGACTATGCCTCCTCCTCCGAATGGGCTTTCGGGGCCTGGGCCGAAGGGCGTAAAAAAGTGGGGAAAGCGGTATTTGAAGGGTCGTTCTCTTTTGATTTGTCGTATGGAAAGGCGATGTCGGGTTCGATGTTCATCCAACCCGGTCTTTTCCCGATCGATGTGCTGGAATTCACCCCGGGCGACAAGACCCTGCGCCAGTATCATTTTACGGGAGGCTTGGGCGTAGAAATCGCCCCGCAGTGGCTGTTGGGCGCCCGATTTGCTTTCCTGTCGGCGGACTATTCCAAACGGAAAGATATTCGTCACACCAATTTCGGGTTGGACCTGGAGGTGGAGCCGAACGTGGCCTGGCAGTCGCCGGACGGGTGGTTTCTGCAACTCGGTGGGGTGTTCCGTCGTCGTTATGAGCAAATCAAGGCCGAACGCATCGGTTCGGAAACAGCCGTCAATTACTATGCGTTTCTGGACAAGGGACTTTCCTACGGCGCCTGGCAGTTGTGGGACGGGGACGGGATTCACTTGGCCGAGACCGGTGTGGGGGTGTTCCCGGTGAGCGAGAACGCATGGGGACTGACGCTGGAGCTCCGCAAGGAAGGCTGGACCGCCCGCTTGAAAGGGCTTCGGACACGCGGCAGCATCGGTGAAAAGGGTTACGACTGGTTCCGTTTCCCCGGCTGGGAAGCGAAGGCGGAACTGGCTTACGAGCAGGCTTCCGACCGCATTTCCTTGCAGGCGGATGCCGATGCGGAGAAGTTGGAAGAATCCGTCCTCGAAAAAGTTTCTTCCGGCGGCGTCGTCACGCCGGTCATCTATGGCTGGAACGGCATTTCCAAGCGTTTCCGTTCGACGGTCTTGCTGAGTTGGACCCATCGCTGGCAGACTTCGCCCGATGCCCCTCGCTGGACTTCGGATCTTTCTTGGGAAGGGAATTGGAGCCGCGAGATTTCGCACTGGGTTTATCCTTATACGGATGCGGCCAATATCCTGCGGATGGGCTTGCAGGCCGGAGTGAAAGCGCGCTTTGCCGCGGTCGAATTGCGGGCAGGCCTTTCCGGAGCCGGTGGATGGAGCCGGGAGACAGGCCTGGAGGCACAGGCGGCCGTCTCGGTGGATCCGCCTTACCGGCTGCAGGAGCATTGGAACCGGGTGCTGGAGTATGCGCGGGCTCCCCGTGTCGGTGCGACGCTCGGCGTTCACTGGTATATTCCCGCCGTCAAAGGCTTGTATCTGCGAGCGGACCTGTCCGGCGTACGGGCTTTCCAAATCGTCTATCTTCCTTCCCCTTGGCGCTTTGCCGCCTCCTTGGGTGTGGGCTATGCTTTTTAAACAAATAATTCAAGTGATATGAAAAAGTTTTTTCTTCTCTTTTCGTTGCTGTCCGTTGTGACACTTTCTTGCAACAAGGAAACGCCCGCCGCGGGTGGCGGTGATACGCCGACCGGTCCATCCCTTGTGCAGATTGACCCCATTATCACGAAAGTGACTTCGAACGCTTTTGAGCAGGGCGATCAAATCGGTCTGTTTATGGATTGTGGTCGGGAGGAACCGTGGGCGGCAAATGCCAAACTTGTATATGATGGCACACTGTTTTCCGGGACACAGAAATGGTATGAGCAGGCGGATGAAGCCGGCCTGGCGGCTTATTATCCCTATCAGGAGAATTTCTCCAACACCTTCAGCGTGGCGCTCGACCAGAGCAGGGGAACGGCTTCCTCGGACTTGCTGACGGCCTTCAAAAGCGGGGTGCTGCCTACGTCGGCCCCGGTTTCGATGGCCTTCTCCCATCAGATGGGCACGCTGGTCGTCAATGTCACCAACAACACCGACGGGGAAGTGACGGAGATGACCCTGAGCGGCACCAAACCGACGGCCATTCTGAACGAAACGATGCAGACCCTCGTGGATGTGGATGTCCCGGATGGGGATATCGTGATGTATAAGGTGTCCGACACCCAGTACAAGGCCATCGTCGTACCCCAGCGCACGACCTTTGTCCTCAAGTATAAACTGGACGGTGACAAGAAGGTCAGGAATTATGATCCCGTAGAATTCAAGGCGGGCGAAACCAAGACGGTGAATCTGGTGATTGAGGACGAAGGCGTGCTCGAAGAGCATCTGGATCTCAATTATATCTTGTACCACGGAGAGTGCTACACCGTGCTGCATTTGTCCAACGGACGCTGGATTATGAACCAGAGTATGCGCTATGTCCCCAAAGGCAAGACCATCTCCGACAACCCGGCCGACGGAAACGGCGTCTGGTACCCTTATAATTCCGATGGTACGACGGCTACGGCCGATAAAACGGATGCCGCCATTGAAGCCCGGGGTTTGTTGTATGACCATCAGGTCGCTTTTGGCGCTGAAATCACGGCGGAGAATTTCAAGACCTTCGAAGGCTGCCAAGGCATCTGTCCGGAACGCTGGCATATCCCTACACACAGTGAATGGCTGGCCATTGTGGGTTATTCCAACCATACGGACGACGACCCCAAAGCGATTACGGACAAAACTGCCATTTTCTATGATGAAGCCTATAACGGCGGCCGCATCAAGACGATGGGCGAGGCTGGTTTCAACTGGGATTTTGCGGGCAGTATCAAGAGAAACAGCACAGAAGATAGGGGCTCTTATCTAACTACGATTACTTCTGATAGCAATTGTTCTGTTGCGGATTGGATGGGCAAGAACTCCGTGAGCTATTATATGGGTTCGACGGGATTTACTCCGTCCAATACGGCTATCCAACGCCAGTTTATGTCTTTGATGACCAATTTCTCGGCCTCCTATAAAGAAGGAAAGGCACAAGTGGCTTATTCCAATTTCCTGGGCGGTTATTCCCTCCGTTGTATCCGTGATGCAGAGTAATTGATAACAGATACCCGGTCGAGCCGGGTATGACGAGAAAAATGATGAAAATGAAAAGTTCCCTGTTTTTACGCAATTGGCCGAAGTACCTGCTGCAGTGGCTGTCTTTGGCGGCGCTCCTTGTGTTTTTGACCGGACTGGTGGGTCTGGCCTTCCCCGATACCGAGAAACCTGACCCCGAGGCTCTGTGCCCGATGGGCGGTCTGCAGGCGTTCGGCACCTATCTGGTGCGGGGTTCCCTGCCTTGTTCGATGAATACCCTGCAGATTGTGATGGGCCTGGCCCTGGCGGCGGCCGTCGTCTTTCTGGGCAAGTTGTTCTGCGGCTACCTCTGTCCCGTCGGGACGGTGGAAGACCTGCTGGGCCGTCTGCGCCGCGCCTTGCGCATCCGTCCGTTCAACATTCCCCGCAGCAGCGTATGGGATAAAGTCCTGCGTATCGTCAAATACGGACTCTTGTTCTGGATTTTCTATATGACTTGCTCATCCAGCGAGTTATTCTGTAAGAAATTTGACCCGTATTATGCGGTAGCCACCGGCTTCAAGGGTGAAATCGTCCTGTGGGGCAGCATCTGCACCCTGGTGGCCGTGGTGTTGTTCGGCTTGTTCATCGATCGTTTCTGGTGCAAATATATTTGCCCGCTGGGGGCCGTCAGCAACAGTTTCAAGTTCTATCTGCCTCTCGGTGGCATTATCCTGCTCTGGTGGGTGCTTTCCCTGTGCGGTGTGCATTTGCACTGGGCTTGGCTGCTCGGCGCCCTCTGTCTGACCGGCTATCTCTTTGAAATTTTGGCTCAAAAGCCGGCCGGACAGGTACTGAACCTCGTTCGCGACGAAGCGGCTTGCACCCGTTGCGGCCTGTGCGAAAAAGAATGCCCGTATGCTATTGACGTTCTGCATTATGGTGCGCGGATGAATGATGTGGACTGCACCCTTTGCGGGGATTGCATCGGAGCCTGTCCGCACAAGGCCCTGCAAGTCGGCGGTCCCTGCAAAAGCACCTGCGGCTCCCGCTGCGTTGGCTCGTGGAAGAAAATGCTTCCCGCCTGCCTGGCCGTCGTGCTGACGGTAGCCGCTTTCTGCATCGGCAATACCTACGAACTGCCCACGATCGATGAGGAATGGGATATGGATCAGGTGTCCGGCAAACTGGAGAAAGTGGAGGTGGAAGGCCTGCGCACCGTCAAGTGCTTCGGCAGTTCGATGGCTTTCAAAGCCCGTATGCAGAAGGTACCCGGCGTACATCGCGTCAAGACCTATGTCAAGTCGCACACCGTCGAGGTGTTCTATGACCCGGCCGTGACCAACGCCGACAAGATTCAGACGGCGATTTTCGTCCCGTCCCGTTTCCGCATCAACTCGCCCGACCCCAAGGCCGTGCCGCAGTTGAAGGTGCAGACCATCCGGGTGGAAAAGATGTACGACAAACTGGACCTGAACTACCTGGGCCTGCAGATGCGTGGCAGCGGCAAGCGGGTGTACGGACTGGAGTCCGAGTTCGACTGCCCGGTCAAAGTGCTGGTGTATTCAGACCCGGCGGAGGCGCTAG
>CADAFY010000066.1 GCA_902787255.1 uncultured Bacteroidia bacterium | reverse complement strand
CCGTGACGGCGCGGGCAGAGTCGTTCCAAGTTGACACGCTCAAGCCTTGGCAAGGAACGAAAGTCCGCTTCCGCGACCAAGTTTCTTTGTATGTATTCCGTCCCGAAAAGCCCAACGGACTCAGCGTCGTCGTATGTCCCGGCGGCAGTTATTTCTGGCTGGACCGGTACACGGAAGGAATCGAGGTCGGAGAATGGCTGAGCAAGCACGGCATCACGGCCTTCGTCCTATATTACCGGACGGCCGGTAAGGGGGAATTTATCTCGAACACCCGCATCCTGTTCAAAGGGAAACGCCATCCGGATATGATTACGGACGGACAGCGGGCCCTGCAATGGGCGTGGGAACACGCGGAGGACTATCACATTGACAGGGACAAAATCGGAATGATGGGTTTCTCGGCCGGCGGACATCTGGTGATGTCCTGCGCCTGTTTCCATACGACCAACTTCCTGCAAGCGGAAGGAATTCAGACGCAGGCCTGCCTGCGCCCCGCCTTTGTAGTTCCCGTCTATCCCGTCGTCACGATGCACAAGCCCTATGTGCACAAACGCTCGCAACGGGGCTTGCTGGGCAATTTCCGCCGAAACGACAAAAAAATGCAGGATTCCCTGTCGCTCGAAAGACACATTCCGACGGACTGCCCGCCCGTGTTCGTGATCAACTGCGTCGACGACCCCGTCGTGGACTACCACAACAGCGTGTTGCTGGACTCCGCCTTGAGCGCACAAAGCATCCCGCACCGTTACCTCCAATATAAGCGGGGGAAGCACGGATTCGGAGTCAGCGACCATTTGGGGAGTCCGGAGTGCCGCCAATGGCGGACGGAATTCCTATCTTGGCTGCAAGGACTGTATCCGGAGTGCCGGTTGGACACGCTCCCGACGGAAGCACCGAACGACTAACGGTAGAATTTCCTGTCTTTTTTCCCGTTGTAGGTGTACTGAATGGCATCGACGACTTCGTACATCGTGGGTACTTTGTGGGCCTCCAGTTTCGACTTGATAAAGACTGCCAGCGCGTGCTTGTCGAAAGGAACATCCTTTTCGCAGGCCACGATGAGTTTCAAGGCGGGGCCGATGACGGGATGGGTGGAAGCGACGCAAATACAGTCTTTGATGCCCGGGAAAGCAGCCGCCACCCCTTCTACCTCGACGGGATTGATTTTGAAGCCGCCCACGTTGATGACATCCCCGGCGCGTCCGGTGAGATGAATCATTCCCTCCTCGTCAAAATAGCCGAGGTCGGAGGTGTGAATCCGTCCGTCAGCCAAGACCGTACGGGTTGTCTCTTCGTCATTGACATAGCCGCTCATCACGCCGAAGCCGGAAATAATCAGGTTGGAATCCGGTCCGATTTCGACAATGGCGTTCTTGAAGGGTCGGCCGATGCAGCCTTCGATATAGCGTCCGTCGTTGAAATCATAGGCCGCCGCGCAGCCGAACTCCGTCGCGCCATAGCCGTTGAAAAGCCGGGAATGGGGCAGGGCCTTGCTGAGCATTTCCATATCCGTCTTGGAGATCGGCGCGGCGCCGGTCTCAATAAAGGCGATTTTGTCGGCCAGAGAACACAGTTTCTCGTAGGAATACTGCATAATGATGCGCAGGCTCGCAGGGACCAGGAAGGCCGCAAACTGCTCGAAGGGCAGGTCGAAGGTCTTGAAGAAGGCGTTCATATCTTTCAGACCGTCCAGGATGCAGATGGCGCCGCCCGCGCACAAGGTGGGGTTAATTTTGAACAGGGAGGCGATGTGGTTCAAGGGACCGCTGATGATGAACAGCAATTTGTCGCTGAAGGGGAAACGCTCCAGGAAGTTTTCCGAGCAGGAAGTCAGACACAACTCGGAGAGCATCGCGCCCTTGGACTTGCCGGTCGTACCCGTCGTAAAAAGCGTGTCTGAAACACCGACCGGAAATTCGTAGGATTCGACTTCTTGACAGATACGTTGGAACATTTCTTCGGAAACATCGTGACCAAGAGGCACAGCGACGGCTTTCAGGCAGTGAACGGCGCAATAGGTGACCAGGAAATCGATATTTTGGTTCGTACGATAGACATAGGCGCGGCGCGCTTTCAAGCCCTCCGCCTGCAAAGCCTCCATTTTGCGGGTGATGGCATCCCACAATTGCCCGTAGGTCATACTGTCTTCTCCGCAGATGACGGCCACCTTATCCGGTGTCGTCAAAGCGTACTGCCGGATTTTGTTTTCCATCGACATCTTGGTGCGCACCAAATTTGTAATCGCCTCGATGTTTTTGAAATTCTTGGGAGTCACATCCTCCGCCTCCAAACGAATTTTGTATTTTTCCGACAATACATACAAGACGGTCGCTACGCCCAGCGAATCCAGTTCCGCAAAAAGAAAATCCGAATCAAAATCCACGGCCGGAAGCACGTCCGTCAACAGGTCTTTAATCTCTTCTGTTTTCATATCTTTATATAATCGTTAAATTTTCTACTATATCTTCTGCGGCCCACAGCGCAATACGCCTGCGTTCCTCGTCGGGGATGCGGGCGATGACCTTCACCCGGGGATGGGAGAGCGCCAGCAGCAGGGCCAGTTCGCCATAGCCTTCATCCGCGAACTCCACACAGGCGCCCTCCGGCAGTTCCCGTCCGATGATTTCAGGGCCTCTGACGCGCAGATTGCGGCGCACGCAACGCTCCACTTCTATACCTTTATATATATAACGCCCTTCGACGCGGGCCACCGGGTCGGTCGGAACGCCCCTTAGCAGGCTGGACAGGGTGAGCGGATACAAACGGGGACGACCGTTTTTCGTGGTCATCCATTGGAAAAGCAGCGGGGGGATCAGATAGGCCATCAGCACCACCGAAAACATACCGATGATGGTGACTTCCGCCAACGAGCGCATCGCCGGATGCCGGGCCACGATCAAGGTGCCGATACCGACAAACATAATGGCGGCCGACTGCAGGATGCTGCTCTTGTAGGAGGTAAGAATGGGCTGTCGGCGGGCATACTCATACTGGCAGCCTTCCGTCATAAAGATGGTGTAATCATCTCCCTGACCGAAAATGAAGGTGGCCAGAATGATATTGACAATATTGAACGGAATCCCAAGCAACGCCATCAGGCCCAGTATCCATACCCAACTGACGGCCATCGGGATAAAGGAAATGACGGCCAGTTCCAGCCGGCCGAAGGAAAACCAAAGGAAGAAAAACACAATCAGGGAGCAGGCCCAACCGATATAATTGAAGTTGTCGGAGAGGCTTCCGGTCATCGTCCGGTTGATGCCGGCGATTTCAAAACAAGGGTCGCCGAGAGCGGCCTTCACCGCCTCCAAATCCCCGGGCTCCACATTGACCGCACTGACCACATAGGACTTCTTCCCGTCCTCCGAGACCGCGAAACTCTGGCTGAAAACGCTTTCCCGCAAGGGAGAAAAATAGGCAAAGTCCTGCGGCTGCCAAGCGGTGTTGCCCATCAATTGCTCAAAGGCGGCAAAAGCCCCGGGGGCGAAACCCGCCCGGGCGGCCTCTGCCTTCAAACGCGGCAGCAAGTCTTGATGCCGCTCCCGGAACGCATTCCAACGAAGCAGCCGCCGCTCCTGCTCCGGACGAGAAGCGAAAAACAGCAAAGCCTCATTCTGCCGGGAGATTTTCCCGCACGAAGACAGACTGTCCATCCGGGGCTGCAGGAGGGCGATATCCTCCAGCGCGTCTTCAAAATCAGCGCCGCTCCCGTACACATACAGGTTCAGGGCCGTATGCGTCGTATCTTTCGCGAGCAAATCCTCAAAATACTGCATATCGCGACGCTGGCTGTCGGTCATATAGTTGATATGCGACATATTGGAATCGAACTCCACCCCGAAACTGAAAAACAGCAGCACGGCGGTCAGCACGAGCGTACCGACGACCAGCCAGCGGTGCTTTTCCGGGGAGAAGGCGGCCAGCCGGTCCAACACACGGCTCTCCCGCTTCCTCGCCTTGTAATTCGCCACATAATGCGGCAGATACAAAAGCACGAACAATATCGTACCCACCAGCAGCAGGGAGGCGAAGAGTCCCAAATCCCGCAGCGCCGTAGATTGCAGAGGGACCAGGGCCATAAAGGCGCCGACCGTCGTCACATTCCCGATGACAAGAGGAGAAATGATTTCCCGGAGGGCCTTCCGCCGGTCAGGCTGATGCGCCGTATGGGAAATCAGGTGCAGAGGATAGTTGATGGCGATGCCCAGAATCACGCTGGCGATGCCGATGACGATGATGGACACGCGGTCACTGAAGAGGGCCATTCCGCCCAGCGCAAAGAGCAGGCCCCAGCCCACCGTCAGGAAAATCAGCAGGATATTCTTCAACGAATTGAAGGAATAGAGCAACAGCAAAATGATGAGAACCGCCGAGAGCGAGATGGCCAGGATGCTGTCTTTCTTGATGCGGGATGCGTTGCCCACGGCAATCGCCGGTCCGCCGATGAAGTCCACTCCGACGCGGGGATACTCCGCCTGCAGTTTTTGAGCCACCCCGTGCAGATAAGCCATCAAGCGGGCATTGTTGCTGGTTTCGCTGCTTCCGAACGGGGAATCCAACAGGACAATGGCCCGGCTCATATCCGGGGTAAAGATGCAGTTGTTATACAGTTCGAAACTTTGGGTGTCATAAGAGGACTGCAAGCGGGACAGCACCGGGGAGAATAGTCCGACGGGGTCGTGGGTAATGCGCTGGGAAACCAGTTCAGAAGCGGGAAACAGCAGCGCCTGCTTGTCTGCGGAGAGTGCCGTCCGGATGGCCCCGGGGTCGGAGAGCAGGCTGTCCATCCGCGCCACATCCGCCTCCGTCAGGAAATAAGGAATGTTCGCATAGACAAAGCCCGCCACCTGGGCGATGGTCTCCATATCCACGGAAGCGGCCAGATGCCCGTAGCGATGGGTCGAATCCCCTTCCTCGGCCATCTGCACGAAGGATTCCACGGCCTCCACCGTCTCATCCACATCTCCGGGATTGGAAAACAGGACAAAAATTTTTTGGGCTCCGGAGATATTCTGGTAGATGGACAATTGCTCCCTTTCCCGGGTCCCGAGCGGCAGGAAATCGCTGATGTCTTCGCTGAAATGCAGCGTCGTCACCAGAGCGGCCAGCGCAAGCGTCAGCAGAAGCAGCGAAGCGCCCCTCCACTTCCGATGCACCGAGAAGAAATCAAAGAGTCCGCCGAGTTTCATCACTCCTTCCCGCCAAGGGCATTGATTTTATTCAAGATATAATTCCGGCCTAAAATCGCTTCGCTGGTGACAATGGCGGTCAGCGCCACCCCGCAGAAACCGTGAAGATTGCAATTCTGCCCCGTCAGATACAGATTCGGCACTTTCGTGACCACGGGAACCTGAGACATGACGATGTTGTTGCAGTCTTTGGAGAAGCCGTACATCGACCCTTCCTTGATGCCGTAGAAATCTCGTATGGTCAGCGGAGAGGCCGCATTAACTGCTTCGATGCAGTTCCGGATGCCGGGATGGATTTCTTCCATACAATCCAGCAGTTTCTCCGCATAGGCTTTCTTCCAGGCCTCATATTCTTCGCCCCTTTTGCCCACCGTCGTATTTTCCCAGCGCTTGACATACTCCCAGGCCATCGGCGCCGTGACAATCATCTTGCGCGCATACTCGCCCTGCTCGATTTCCGGCGGCGTTACGAAAAGGAAGCCATTGGGCCAGACCTTCGTCTCGCCAAAGCGCCACATCTCGTCATAACGCGACATATAATACATCGTGTAGTTGAAGAATTTGAAGGTGTTCGGCTTGAGTTTGAGGTTCAAGGTGAAAGCGGAATAGGCGTTGGGCAGTTCGCTCAAGCGGGTGCGGTAGGGCTTGGGAAGCACTTTTTCGTCATCCAGCAAGGCGAACAAGGCGCAGGGATGAATGGCGGAGATATAACAATCCGCCGTAAAGGTCTTGCCGGAGGCCGTGGTCACGCCGGTAATCTCCCGCTCGCGGCTCTGCACCGATACGACCGCATCCCCCGCATACACTTTCCCTCCATTTTCTTCGATGACATCCCGCAAAGTTTCGGCAAACAACAGGCTGCCGCCGGCAAAACGGCTGGAACCGTCGATATACAACACGGAAATCAAGGCGTGGATGTAGGCCGGCGTGACCTTGTCCCGCCCCCCGTACAGGGGATTCAAGTAGGCGACGACGCTCTGCAGATGCTCGTCGGGAATATATTTGGCGATAAAGTCCGTCGCCGACATTTGGAAGTCGTCCGAGTGCACTTGCAGATATTCCGGAGACGGCCGCAGATAGAACAGGTCCACCTCGTCGGCCACGCGGTAAACGGCTTCGATATAGGCCTGCAAATGGGCCTTCTGATCCGGGAAGGCCTCGCTCAAGGTCTCGACAAAACGTTTCTTGCCCCGAGCGATGCGATAGGTCCGCTTGTCTTCCGCGAAATAGATGCTGTCCATATTGTCCGGGTCGGTGTCCCGCAAATGGACGCGGTCCCAGATCCCCAGATATTCGCAGAGGCGACGAATGTTTCCGCCTTCCTGCATCCCGCCGATGATGTGCATTCCCGTATCGAACAATACGCCGAAACGCTGAAAACTCTGAAGACCGCCGCCGATGATGGCATTTTTTTCGAGCACGGTGACTTGCATCCCCTCTTTGGAAAGGATGGCGCCCGTAAACAGGCCGCCGAGGCCTCCGCCTATGATGACCGCACTTTTTTTCATACCGGTTTCTGTTCGATTTGATCCGCAATTTCGCTGGAACGGGAAATAAAATACTTTCTGAGAGAGGAGGCCTGCGCCTTGAAACTATCACCATATTGGCTCAGTTCCTGAGGGGAAATCCGCGGGTCCACCACCCTGAGGATGGGCCACGAACGGATGATGCGTCCGTGCTTGGGAAGGGCCCGGCGCGTACCATACAGCACCACGGGGAGGATGTCTATGTCGAAATGTTCGGCAAGATAGAAAGCCCCCTGGTGGAAACGACCGATGCGGCCATCGACCGAGCGGGTGCTTTCCGGGAACACCACAATGCTGTATCCTTTATCCACCAATTCTTGTAAACGAGGAGCGATGGTGTCCAGGCCTTTGGAGGCCGGCAGGAAATCCGCCGCGCGGATAATGAAGCCGTACAACGGATTATGCTGCACCCAATCGGCGGTGAGGATGACCAACTTAGGCGTAAGGGAAAGCACAGCCAGCAAATCCAGTTGCGACTGATGGTTGCAAATGATGACCGCCGGACGGCTGAAATCTTCTTCTGTCCGCCCCGACACGGTAAACGGATTGCCGAAAAAGCCCAGGAAGGAGGTCGCCATTTTGATAATCTGATAAATCCACCGATGCAGCGTATCTTTCTTTTTCTCGCTGAGCCCGCCGCATTTCAGATAGAGGAAGACGCAAGGCATCACCACCAAGGCCATCGCCA
>CADAFY010000065.1 GCA_902787255.1 uncultured Bacteroidia bacterium | reverse complement strand
GAATGGGGATTTTCGCTGAATCCCATCGGGTGTCCGATGTCCTTCCGTGTCCAGAAATTGGCCCCCACCTTCACGATGGGATGGCTGTATGTTTCCCGGGGTGCCAGGAAGTAGAACAGGTCGTCCCTCGCTTCCCGTTCCTTGCGGCTCTGGGGAGGGAGGTCGGTGGGATTTTCCAGCATCAGATTGCCGTTCACATACCAGAATCGGTCCAGTATGGTGTCCGGGGGCAAATCCGGGAACGGGTTCACGAAGCAGTCTCCTCCGCCGAAGGCCACATAAGCCGGCCGATGCGTGCCGTCGCCCGGGAAAATGCCCTGGTTCATCCGGATGCCCTGCCGGTAGATGGGATAGGCGATGGTGACGCGCTTGTCCGAGCGAATCCGGGGTACATACTCGGAGCACACTTCCAATACGGGCTCTCCCGCGATATACAGGATGCGGCACAGGCTGCCCTCTCCTTCCCCGGGGAAAGTAAAGAGCGCTTTATCCGCGCCTTGCGGGTCTATCGGGTAGATATCCATTCCGGTGAAACTGTCCGGAAGGACATTGTCCGAGCGTTGTCCGAGGGCAAACGTAACGCTCATAAAGTCCGGCCGGACATCGTCCGGCACCAGGTCCCACAGGGGAATGAGTTCGAAATGAATCACGTCCAGCGCAGGGTCTCCCTGAAAATGCTCGCTGTAATTGATGGAAGCCAGCCAGTCCGTGATACGGGCCGGGTCTATCTGTCCGCTGGCAGAGAGTTCGCCGATTTCCTGTTCCAGCGCTCTTATCTGGGCCGCGCCGCCGCCACGCACCGCGATGGCGTTGATGGCCTCTCCCCGCGAGGTCACTACGGGAGTCTTGGGGGTGGACGGCGCCTGGTTCTTGCCCGTACGGTCGACGCCGGCAATCCGCCCCAGCGTGTAGTCCACTTCCTGTTCTATTTCCTCCTTGCTGTTGAAGGTGGCCGATTTGCGCATCGTGAAGGAATAGTCTATGCGGCCGCCCAGGTCCACCTGCAGAATCACGTGCGTGCCGAACTCCGTCAGCACGGACTCGATAAGTTGCCGGCGGGTTTCACCGGCGGCGCGGCGGCATTCGAACAGGCGCGTGGAGAAGACGTCCGAGTAGGGGACTCTTCCCTCCCGCTTCAGGTCGATGATGGCGGCCCGGTCGATGATGCGCGACGCAACTGCCTTTTCCAGGGAGCCGTGCCCGTAGTTGTGCTGGTCCAGGTCTTCGCTGGAGGAACGCAGCAATTTCACAAGCGTGTTGCAGTCGTCCGTGCAGCCTTCAAAGATATTGTTCTTGTCTTCGGTTTGCAGGTAACTCAGGTCCCTGCCGTATGCGTGGATGTTGGCGGCATTCACATAGTTGACATCCAGACGGCTCAGGTGGCAGTCTTGTATCAACTGGTATTTCTCCGCCAGGTTCAAGTGCCGGACCATATAAGGATAGTCCAATACGGGCATCCGCGTGCGGACCGCCATCGGACTTTCCAGTGCCTTGTAGATGTCGTACCCATACCCCACATACAGTTGCTCGCGGGCGGCGTCGGCATTTTCGTCCGAGTCGCTGGAGGACAACTGCACCAGGCGCAGTCCGGCCCTGCGCGAGGGGTTGGCGGCATCCGTAAAGGTGAGGGTGGCCTCCCGACGCCGTCCGCTCGGGTTGGTCTGGGTCTTGAGGGTCATCATACCGTCTGCCGCCAGGGTCTCGGACGACACCGTAATCCAGGAGGCATTGCTCTGTATATAAATCTCTCCTGTGGAGGCGTCCGTGCCGTTGAGCCCCACTTTCACGGACTCATAACTGGCCCGGAAGGGAAGGACCGGAACGCCGTCTTCCCGGGCGGGAGAACCGCCCAGGAAAACAACTTCCAGTTTGTTTGTATCTACGGCAGGAACCTCCTTTTGGCAGCAGACACCCAGGCCTGCCGCCAGAAGAAGTCCTATCAGGGCGATATGATGCGGAGACCGCATATCGGATTAATCCCAGTATCCCTTGTAAAGGTTCATAAAGTTCTCGGCGCCCGGATTGTCGGAGCCCTCCATAATGCCGAAGTAGTTGCCGATTCCGCGTGAACGGTAGGCCTCCATAAAGTAGTCCTTTACGACTTGCTGGATTTCCGCCTCGCGGATGAAGGTCCAGATGGGCGTAATGGTAAAGGAGATGGGGACTGCCTTGCTCACATTGGGCTTGCCTTCGAACGGGTTGTCGGGACTGCTGCCGGAGTACATAGACTGCACCCATTCCACCAGCAACTGCTGCCAGTTGCCCAGGTCTGTCGCATTGCCGCTGGCGATGCAATCCATCATCTTGTCGGCGGTCTCATTGGCGCTGCCGCCCAGAATCTTGATGTCCGTGTCGGAGTCGCGAAGCAGGCTGTAACCTTCTTCCGAGTAATCGACACTTCCTTCAAAATTGCCGATTCCGGCAAATTCCGCCGCAATTTTTCCCTCGAACTTGGCGCGACCGTCCAACTTCATCGTATCAATCGCGCAGTGGAGGAACATCGCGCCGCCGTAGTCTCCGCCGGCGATGATAAACGGACCGAACTCGCTGTCGAGCGCTCCCAGGATGGGCTCCAATTCAGACATATTCACTTCCTTACCCTGCTGCTTGCGACGGACAATGGCATTATAGAGTTCGTTGTAACGCTCGTTGAAGGCGGTGGAATAGACGCCGGCGTGGTCGTAACGGAGATTGATGGCGGCCTCCATACTGCTCACCTCAATCTCCTGGTCTTCGGTAAGGCCACGGTAGTTGAGGTTGGTTTTCTTGGTGCGCTGATTGTAGCGTTGGTAGCGCAGGATGGTCTCATCAACCATCGCGAAGGCCGCATCATCCGCATCGAAGTCCACCTTGTTGTAACGGGCGTCGGTTGCGAAGGCCGAAAGTTCCGCGGGAGAGATATATACATTGTACATAGGTGCGTGCCGGATGATGGAGTAGTCCACGTGGGCGCGCGACTCCTCGCGGGTGGAATTGTACTTTCCGTGTCCTTTTACGCAGAGCGGGCCAAACTCTATGCTCAGGTCCAAAGAAACGTCCAGCGTCTTGTTCTGCACCAGGCAACTGTCCAGGAGGATGGCCTGGAAATTGGACACCGGGATAGGGGCCTCTACATAGGTCGATTTCTGCATAATCCCCCGGGACATCCAATCGTCGATGCGGGCAAAATTCAGCACATTGTTCAGCAGATGAACCTTGGATGCCTGGTAATCATTGGGATTCATATTGACCATCTGCTTCAGGTTCAGGGCATAGTCGTAGGCGATGGCGGTACCCAATCCTTTGTCGGCAAAGGCCTGGCCGCTTCCGTTGTCGGGCGCCTCTCCATTGTAGTTGTAGAACTGGGTGACAGAGATGGTCTGTACCAATTCGCCCACATTGTTCGTAATCCGGAGCTGAGCGCTTCGGTCCACTTTGGAGAGGTTTTCGTCAATGATGAGCGTCAGGGTGGCATCGCCGTCATACACGACGTTCCAACCTTCGATGCGCATCCAGTGAGGGGTCCCCTGGGAAACGGTGACGTGCCACTGGCCGTCGCACCGGACGGGAACGTCAATCACGGCACTCTGCATATCGGTTTCGACACCACGGGTATTGAACTTATCGTCAATGACCACCTTGCTTACCTGGTCTTCCGGGTTCTCCGTACCCTTCTGGCAGGAGAACAGGGCGGCTGCAGCCAGAATAACGGCTGCAGCAGCCTGCAATGTTTTCAAATGGTTCATAGTCATATTTTTTATCTTCTGCTCCATACGCTTTGCCAATCCGGATAATAATTCGGCGTGTTGTCCTTGTGCATGTTTTCCCGATCTATCCAGATGCTTGATTTGTAGGCATAAAAAGTGTCAATGGTTGTCCTTTTCGTATCTTCCAGTTCATCTCCTTGGACAGGCCCACGGTAGTCATAGGGGAATTCCTTTACCAGCGTAAGTCTGTGACCGTTCTCCGTAATGGTGGAATATTCGTCACCCCGGTCATAGACGGCATCCACACGGAACATCAGTACGGGTTCGTTCCACATATCGGTCAGATACTTGAATTCGTTCCATTTCGCTTTGTTGTATAAATAGGATTCGGGGTACATCGCTTGAGGCTCCGTTTGAGAACGGATTTCCCTTGCATCCTCCGTCTGCCCGTGGGTTGCCTGCGCCGGATGGAATCCCTTGGTCGCGTACACGTCGGGGGCATAGATCCTCACCTTGTTCGCATCGGCCACATCCTGAAGGAGAATGTAATCACGGCTAAAGGAGTCGTAGGTCTGATTGACCTCACTGGGATTGCTGGGATAATGCTGCCAGAAGTAGCGCGGCGGGTTTTCGTTGTTGAGGTCGATCGGATACAGATACCGGCCCACAGCCTGGCCGATCAGGTTGACCTCCGGGTTGCTGTAGGCGAAAGCGGTCATATGCGTGTAGTTGCGCGGAATATTGCTGACGGGCTTCACGACTTGGAAAAGGCGCGAGATGTCCACGCCGGCATTTTCTGACAAGAATCGCATCACAGCGGCTGAAATGGGGAGGTCTTTCATCGCTATCCCGGGCTGGTATGCTTCCGAAAGACCATTGAAAAGAATAAGGTGCATAGAGGTGACGGCCCGTACAGCCTTTTCAAAGGTGGGCAGACCGCTTATATATTCGGTCTGCTGCATACGGGACAGTCCGCTGAAGGAGACCAGTTCCGTGAACGGTGCGAGTTCACACGCATTGCTTAAGGTGCCATTGGCACCCGCCATATTCACCACAAACCACAGTTTGTCCGTTTCATCTTTATAAACACTTCCTACTTTGTAGTGGGCGATTCCGGCAAAACTGGATATGTTCTGTTGATTGCGATTGTTCACAATTTTCGTATCGGTCATCTCCGGCTCGTGATTGACCAAATCCTCCACCGGCAACACATCCTTATAGTAGCGGTAAACATCCTTTGTACCGGAAATGGGCTCGTGTACATCGGAATACCTGCCGGTCGAGGAAAGTTCGGCACCTGTGGCATACCGGAGGATATAGCGGGGACTCTGGTCTCCAAAGAAAGGCATATTCACCACATAATGTACATTGCGCACGTCAAACTCCACATCTTTTTGCGGCTGGTCCTTGTAAACCATCAGCACTTTCTGGTCCGTGTAAGGAGATTTTGTCTGCATATTGGCGTTCACGCCTCCCGGCGTATTCACGAACCGGGCCTGATACACCGTGGCATAATTGGATGTCGGAGTCCACCAGGAATAGCCCTTGTAGAGGAAGTGAAGGCCGTTGCCCTCTATCTCACCGGCAATAGCATCCAGACTGCGCCCGAACAGCAGTTGGTCAATACCCTTCTCACGCCAGTAATGAGCCACATTACTCCAGAAAAAAGCATTATGATACCCCATAGTGTTTTTGCTGAAATCGTGGAAGATGGGCAAACCACCGGGGCCGAAAAATCCTACGGTGCTGTATTGCACAATGTTCATCATCCACATTTCGGGGAAACACAGGGCATAGAGCATCTCCGCCAGGTTCTGCATATGTTCCTTGCTGGTCTTCAGGCCGGTAGGAAACGCGTATTCTTTGTTGTGACTGCTCGTGTATGTCCAGATATTATCGGCCGGCAAATTACCAATGCTCATCCAGTGCGTCTCCTCTTTCCCTTCCGGGCTGAAGGCCGGACGTACGCAGACCCAGTATTCCTCCAGCCCGTTCGCGATGGGACGACTGATGACATCGCCAAAACGATAGTAGGCGCTGCCTTCGAAGGAGCCGTTGTCACCACTCTGCTCCGCGGAGCGGTAGATGATTTTGGACAGGTGCGGGACGGACGGAATCTCCACCTTCACTTCGGCCCACGTCGTGTTGCTTCCCGCCGTATAGGTGAGTTTACCCACCTCCTCGTTGCTCCAGGAGTAACTGACGGTATTCTCGTCAATGTTGTTTACGCCAATCAGGTTGGCAAAACTTTTGGCTGCCGCCGCTCGGGAGTTGGTGGCTACGATGCGTGCCTGCGGATCGGACGGATCCTCGACGCCAATCACCGGCTCAAAAGTCTTGCCCTTGTAGTCGTCCGTGATATCGGACCCCGCGACCAGTTGACCCACCACGTCCCAGTACCGGGGCGCGCTTGCTTCTTGCGGGGCGGATTCCCGCTTGTTGTTCTGCTCTTCCGCGCCGGGCTCTTTCCGGCAGGCTCCCAGGGCTATCGCCACGGCAGCCAGCAAAGTAATGCTAAAGAATGTCTTTTTCATAATGATATTGTTTGTTATTTTTTCCAAGCCTCACGCCAGGTCGGGATGGTATACTTGGCGCCGTCCAAATATAGTTCGCCGCCGGCCCAATCCCTTCCATTTGCTGTTTTATAGGCATATGCAGTTGTTTGTGAATCAGCGAGTTCATCTTCGTTGGCAAAGTTGACAAACTCTTCTATTTCTGCCACCAGGGTAAGATTGCGCCCGCCTAATGTCCTGGTGGAATACTCTGTCCCCCGGTCATAGACGGCGTCCGTACGGAACATCAGCACGGGTTCGTTCCACATATCAAAACTTCTTCTCCAGAGAGCCGTACCATAAAAATACCACTCGGGGTGAGTCGCGCTATTATCAATGTTTGTGCGATACTCTCTGGTGTAGTCCGGCGACTTTTCAAGCGGACGCGTTGCATAGTAATCCGGCCCATAGGGTTGCACCATCTCATCACTCGCTACATCTTGAAGCAAAATGTTAATCCCACTGAACTCCGTTTGTTGCGGTTTAGAAGCATCCGCAACACGGGGATAATGCTTCCAGAAGTGATACGGCGTATATTCATTACTTAGACTGGGGATATACAGGAAACGGAAGAGCGGCTGCTTTTTAAAAGCCATCAAGTCCATATCGGTATAGGCAACGCTGAACGCCTGGGTAAAATCGCGCGCCGCTCCCCATCCCACGGTCGTCTGAACCATCTCCAGAAGGTTCCAGCCGGTATGTTGGGACACGTGTCTTACCAGTTTCATAGCCAGGTTCGATACATCTTCATCCTCCTCCGAAAAAGCATCTCGCCCGTTTCCACAGAGGTTGCGAAGATAGGTAGCGGCGCGGATGGCTTGATCAAAACTCGGCAGACCGTTTACATATCCGCCTTCGTTGGCTTTGTTCAATCCTTCAAAGGAAATCAGTTCCGCCATCGGGTTTGCTTCACAGGTTTCGTCTCCACCTAATGCCACCCCCCGGCCCGCAACACTGATGACAACCCAATGATGTCCTTTTTCGTCTTTCAAAACGCTTCCCAGGGAATAATGACCGACTCCCGTAAAGTCTTCCCTATAATTGTGTTTCTGGGGGTCGTTGACAACCGTGCCCATCGTGCGCTCCGGACTGTGTTTTTTTACATCAGTTACCGGAAGGATGTCGCTATAATACCGATAGACCTCTTCGGTCCCGGGAATGGCCTGGTCCGCCGCCGGCGTTCTTCCGTCGCTGGCAAGGTCTGAGGCAATGGCATAACGCACGAT
>CADAFY010000064.1 GCA_902787255.1 uncultured Bacteroidia bacterium | reverse complement strand
TATGGTGATGTGCTTCGACCCCGCCGGCGGCACGTTCCGCAACGAACTCTACCCCGAATACAAAGCCAACCGGGGCGAGACTCCGCAATTGGTCATCGACGCGCTGGAGCCCTTATGCAAAATCTGCACGGCCTTACGCATCCCCGTGATGATGGAAAAGGGCTATGAAGCGGACGACGTGGCGGGAACCATCGCCAAGGCGGCCGAGAAAGAAGGCTTCACCGTATATCTGGTCACCCCCGACAAAGACTACGGCCAACTCATCAGCCCGAAGATTTTCCAGTACAAACCGGGCAAGAAGGGAGGTGACGACGAAATCCTGGGCGTACGCGAAGTCTGCGAGAAATACGGCATCGACTCCCCCTCCCAGGTCATCGATATGCTGACCATCTGCGGCGACACCTCGGACAATGTTCCCGGCGTTAAAGGAGTCGGGGAAGTGGGCGCATCCAAATTACTGAAAACCTTTGGTTCCGTCAAAAACATCTACGACAATTTGGACCAACTGACCCCGCGCCAGAAAGACCTCTTCGAGCAGGCCCGGGACCACATCGAACTCAGCCACCAACTCGTCACCATCAAGACGGATGTCCCCGTCAAGATTGATTTCGAGCCAATGAAAGTGACCGACCAATACCGTCCGGAGATTGTCACCCTCTTTGACGAATACGAATTTCATTCGCTCAAAAAACACATCTGCCACATCCACGCGGATGAAGACGTTTGCCGTTCTCAAGAGACCGACACGTCCTACGCGCTCGTAGAGGCATCCGTCCTGGCCGCCGAAGCCCGAAAAGCAGGCCTGGTGGCCGTGGCAGGTACAGCAGACAGCGGATTGGCGTTTGCAACCAACGGAACGAAAGGCACCCTGTGCTGCTTTGTTCCCCTTGCGGGCGCGGCGGACCCGTTGCTGGCAAACACCCCAGGCACAGCGCTGCCCGAGGCCCTGGTGAGCGTGCTTTCCGACCCGGCCGTGGCCGTGGCGGGCTTTGACCTCAAAGCCCTGATGCGCAGCGGCCTGCGCATCCTCGGAAAGCGCTTCGATATCGAGCTTATGCACTACCTGGTCAATCCGGAACGAAGCCACAAGGTAGAGGTTCTAAGTATGGAATACCTGGGCGTCGACCTGCAGGATAAGCCAGAAGCGCAGACCGGCGACCTTTTTGCCGAAGAAGAAAGCGAAAATTCCCCCCAGGAACGCTTCTGTATGGAAGCCGTCGTCACCTTGTTCCTGAAAGACAAAATGCTTCAGGCGCTGGCAGAAAACCATTGCGAAGCCCTCTACAACGACATTGAAGAGCCTCTCATCGGTGTTCTGGCCGATATGGAGCAAACGGGCGTCAAAGTTGAACTCGGTCCCTTGCAGGATTTTGCCCAAGAATTGCGCGAAGAAGCCACCCGGCACGAACAAAAGGCCCGCGAAATGACCGGAGAGCCCGAACTGAACTGCGCCTCCCCCAAGCAAGTGGGCATCGTCCTGTACGAGAAGTTGAAGATTAATTCCAAGGCGCGCCCCAGCAACGGACGGTACGCATATCCGACCGATGAAGACACGCTCAGCCTCTATGCCGACAAGTTCCCCGTCATCAACGAAATCCTGGAATTCCGGGCGGTCAAGAAGTTGCTTTCCTCGTATATCGAGCCGTTTCCGACCTTTATTTCTCCTAAAGACGGGCGTATCCACACCACTTTCAACCAAGCGCTTACCGCAACAGGCCGTCTTTCTTCTTCCAAGCCCAATCTCCAGAATAGAACATCCGCAAGGCCTTTGTATCCGACCGTCCCGACGGCCTGATTGTATCGGCGGACTACTCCCAGATTGAATTGCGCATTATGGCGCACCTCTGCGGAGATGAACACCTGCGCAAGGCCTTCAATACAGGAGAGGATGTCCACCGGGCAACCGCCGCCAAAATTTTCGGCATTCCCACGACAGAAGTGACGGACGCCCAGCGCCGGCTCGCCAAGACCGCCAACTTCGGGATTATGTACGGGATTTCGGGATTCGGGCTCGCCCAGCGCCTGGGCATCGGCCGTTCGGAAGCCCAACAACTCATCAAAGACTATTTCGCCACCTTCCCCGCTATCGCCGATTTTATGGAAAAAGCCAAACGGGAAGCGGTGGAAAAAGGCTATGTGGAGACCATCTTTGGCCGCAGGCGCTATTTACCCGAGTTGACGTCCCGCAATGCCTCCGCCCGCGGAATGGCAGAAAGAAACGCCATCAACGCCCCCATACAGGGCTCCAGCGCCGACATCATCAAACTGGCGATGATCAAGGTGGACGAAATCCTGCGTACGGAAGGCTTCAAGAGCAAAATGATCCTGCAAATCCACGACGAATTGCTCTTCGACGCCTACCCCGACGAGGTGGAAGCCCTGCAAGCGAAAGTCAAGGAGGCGATGGAAAACATCGTACAACTATCCGTTCCCCTGGAAGTCGAATGCGGCGTTGGAGTCAACTGGTTTGAAGCGCACTAACCCACCACCGATATGGCAAAAAAGAAAAAAAAGGAAGAAGAAGCCGTCACCCTGAGCGAATTTTTGCGCTTGTACAACAGCATCTACCAAGGATGCCTGCTGTACATCAACCGCAATTTCCCCCAGATTGACGACGAGCAGGCCCGCGACATATGTTCCGACACGATGACCAAAGCCTTTTCCCGTTTCCATACTTACGACGCCTCGAAAGGCGCCTTTACGACCTGGCTCTACACCATCGCCAGCAATACGGCCATCGATTTCATCAACGACAGCAAGAAACAGCCCTCGACCGGCACCCCCCTGCCCCTTACCGACGGAGACGAGAACGACGATGAATACCGCATCGACATCGAGGACGAGGACAGCAAAAATCCGATGGATGAGATTTTGGAGAAAGAGCGGGAAGAAAAGAAGCAAACCTACTTTGCCAAGTTAGAAAAAATAGACCAGACCATCCTTTCGATGCGGGAAGAAGGACGCCCTTTCAACGAGATTGCCGAGCGTCTGGGCATCCCCGCGGCGACCGCCCGCACGCGCTGCCGCCGGGCGACGCTCAAACTCAAGAAATGGATGGAGATGTCAGACGAAATAGCATAAAAATGGATTTCAGGGCTTTTGAACAGATTATAACAAAAAAGTTTCTTTCTCTAACAAACAAGCAATTAGAGCAATTTAGAGAGAGTGAAAGCCTGTATCGTGAATGGAACGGGAAAATCAATGTCATTTCTCGGAAAGACACGGACGGGCTCTTCGCGCACCATCTTTTGCACAGTCTCTGCCTCGCCGGATACGCCCAAAACCGCCTTTCCGGGAAGACCATTCTGGATGTCGGAACAGGCGGCGGATTCCCGGGCATTCCCCTGGCCATCCTCTATCCTGAAAGCCGCTTCACCCTCTGCGATTCCATCGGAAAAAAGACCCTGGTCGCCCGCAGCATCGCCGAAAGCCTGGGCCTGGAGAATGTAACGGTCGTACAGGCGCGGGCGGAAAACCTGGACGACGACTATGATTTCGTCGTTTCACGGGCGGTCGCATCCCTGGAAGATTTCCTCCCCTGGGTCAAGGGTAAGTACCGCGAAAGCGTACTCCTGCTGAAGGGAGGAGACATCAACCCCGAAATCGCGGCGGCCTGCGGACGATTCCGCTTGGACCCGGGCAACATTCACACTTGGCCCATTGACGCCTGGCTCTCCACCGGAGACTTCCCGGCTTCGGAGCAAGAAGATTACAATTGGTTTCAGAATAAATTTGTAGTAGAATTATGAAAAGAATATTTCTCATCCTTCTGGGAGGGGCACTCCTCCTGCTGACGGCCCGGCGCGCCGACGCCTGCTCGAACGTGATTGTAACGAAAGGTGCGAGCACGGACGGCTCTTGTATGATTGCCTATACGGCGGATTCCCATCAGTTGTACGGCGAATTGTATTTCCATCCCGCCGCCAGATTCAAGGCGGGCAGCCTGCTGGCCATCCGGGATTGGGACACCAACAAACCGCTGGGAAGCATCGCCCAGGTCGCCAAGACCTACCAGACGATGGGCAATATGAACGAGTGCCAACTCATCATCGGAGAAACCACCTGGGGCGGACGGGAAGAGCAAGTGGACACGAACGGCGTGATGGATTACGGCTCGCTGATTTATGTAACGCTGCAACGGGCGGCGACAGCCCGGGCCGCCATTGACACCATCGTCTCGCTGGCCAACCGCTACGGCTACCCTTCCGAGGGCGAAAGTTTCTCCATCGCCGACCCGAACGAGGCCTGGGTAATGGATCTGGTAGGGAAAGGCTGCGCCGACAAAGGCATCGTCTGGGTGGCCCGCCGCATTCCGGACGGCTACATTTGCTCCCACGCCAACCAATGCCGCATCACGCGTTTTCCCCTGAATGACCCGGAAAACTGCCTCTATGCCCCCGATGTCATCTCCTTTGCCCGCGAAAAAGGCTGGTTCAGCGGAAAAGATGAAGAATTCTCTTTCCGTGAGGCCTACAACCCGTTGGATTTCGGCGGAGCCCGGTTCTGCGACGCCCGTTCCTGGGCAGCCTTCAACATTCTTTGTGACGGAAATTTCACCTACGAAGAGAACGGTGTGGAATGCACCCGCCCCGCCTCTGACTGGCACGAATACATCCTGGGACACGACATCCAAGGCGAAATGCCGCTGTTCGTCAAACCTTCCCGCAAACTTTCTCCCAAAGATGTGGCGGATGTGATGCGCGACCATTTCGAAGGAACGCCCCTGGATATGACGCAGGACATCGGAGCGGGCGGCAACGCCCTCCCCTACCGCTGGCGTCCGATGGAATTCACCTGGAACGGAAAAAAGTACATCAACGAACGGGCCATCGCCACCCAGCAGACGGGATTCTGGTTCGTCGCCCAGGCCCGCGGATGGCTGCCCGACTCCGTCGGGGCCCTGGTCTGGTTCGGAACGGACGACAGCGCCACTTCCTACCTCACCCCCATCTATGTCAGCAGCGAAAAGGTACCGGAGTGCCTGCGGGAAGGCAACGGCGACTTGCTGCACTACTCCGCCACCTCCCAGTTCTGGATGTGCAACCGCGTAGCCAACGCCTGCTACAAAATGTACAATGTGATGTCTCCCACCGTGCGCCGCGCCATCGACGCCTTTGAAAAGGAGCAGATGTTCACGGCCGTTCCCGCACAGGACGCCAAATTAAGTGCTTTGCTTGAGAAAGGACAGTTGCGCAAGGCCCGCAAGGAAATGACCGCCTACAGCGTCAACACGGCCCAGAAGCAATTCCAGGCCTGGGTCAAGTTGGAAGAATTCCTGCTCGTCAAATTTATGGACGGCAATGTCAAGACACAAAAAGAGGACGGCAGCTTCAAGCACAGCAAGTATGGCGAAGGCAGGCCCATCCTCATCATTCATCCGGAATACACCGAAACCTGGAAGCAGGCAGTCGCGGAGTCCGAGCACGGAAAAGTGCTGGAGATGAAAGAATAACTAAGCGGCCTTACGAAAAAAGCGATCAATAAGAATAGCGATAGCACCATCCCCGGTAACATTGCAAGCCGGACCATAGCCATCAAGGGCCAAATAGATGGTCATCATCAACGCCGTCTGCTCGGGGCTGAAACCCATCACGGATTCCAGCAATCCAACAGAAGCCATCAACACGCCACCAAACTCAGGAATCTTTTTTAAAGAATCCAACTTCGCCTCGAACGCATCCAGATAATCATCCCTATGATCAATGACAGCATCCAATCGGTCAAATGAAATGGATGAAGAGCGACAGCCTTGGAGGAAAGCCAGAGCAAAAAGCAAAAGAATGATAGAACTTCTATTCATAGCACAAAGGTAGGAATGTTTCTTTATCATCCCTTCATATGGAATCCGAAATATAGAAAAAATTACCGCCTCAAAGACTTTCAATAGCGATATACTCCCATTAGAAAGCACATTTTTATCGCTATATGACTTTTGAGGAATATAGATTTTAGAACATCAAATTTCCTGTATATGAAGTTTGATGCGCTCGAAGATAAGCCTTGCGATTGACGACTCCACCCCGCTTTCTGCGGCGATGGTCGGAAAGGCCATTACCGCATCAAGAACTTCATCGATGATGGCCTCCGCATTCTTGATGTCCCCGTATTCGGCTAAAGTCATCAAATCTTTTCGCGTCACAATGCGATTTTTTCCGGAAAGACTCATCGGGTGGCGGTCTCCGATAAATTTGTTTGCCAAGTTCTCGGTAAAAGTAAGATCATATGCGGGAGCGAGCCGCCAAAGCCCGTCAAGCGTCATTATGAATGAGAAATTCTTATCGTGATCGTCACAAACGCAAGCAAAATAATTAAATACCGCACGACGGAAAATTTGTTCCATATCCCAATAAGGAAGTCTCAATTTCCTGCATACAGAAAAAATTTGTTCATAAGATTCTGTTGGTCCGTTAAGGGCTTGAAGTGTCGCCGAATGGATTTTCATCCCTTGCTTCCGATCGAAGCGCTCTGTAAGAAAATGGTTTTCCCCGTCCAGATTGAGCAGACGACATTCTTCCATCAAGATGCCGCACTTTTGCGCCATCTTAGAATAGCCCCATTCCACCTCTGCCGTAGGCCATATTTTCGAATCTTTGAATTTAAGAATATACTGGGTAAAACCATCAGGAAGCAAAAACTGCCCCGATTTTACCTCCAAAGTGTCCCAATTGATGGCAACAATCGCCTTGGGATGCATCCCACCCGCACTCATTCCAACAGCCATCAAATCTCCCAATTTGGGATGTGTGCTCAAGTCAATGGAAAACCCTTCGCGTACACATTGAATCTGCTGGGAAAGATCATACAATTCACTGAGGATTAAATCATTTTCCGGTTGGATACCTTCATATAAAGCAGGTACAAATTCCAAGGCCCCCATCCCTCTTTGTCCAATGAAGGCCAGTTTATCAACCGCATTAACCTCGGAATGACGGATATGACGACTATCAATCCAAGCAGAAAAAACCTCATTTCCCCACGCATCCGGAAGCGACCCGGAGAGAAAACGGGGAAGCCCTTCATAGTCCGTCTCGCGACACCAGTCGGAAAGTCCGGCTTGAACCATATAAATAGAATGATTATATGGGCCGATAGGGTCCAGGTCCCAACCATAGGATACATAATCGGGGTGGAAAGAGACTACGGCACCCAACTTACCAAACTTGGGTTTATAACCTCCCTGCCACTCCAGCTTACAGATTTCACGCCCCCATAGACGGACACTTACCCGATTGTTCTTCATTATCTGCTTCTTTTATCGTATAAACTTTCCGGCATATCCGGAATGAGTTCCGCGATATCATCCAGACGCTGGATGGCACGCATCAAGGCCGTCAGATTATCCAAACGAATGGCATTCCCCTGCCCTTTCTCAAAACGGACAATCGTCATAACAGAAACGCCACTTTGGAAAGCGACCTGCTTTTGAGACAGTCCTAATGAAGTGCGATATTGACGAAAACGCTCGCCCAAATGAGCAATAATTTCTCCATTGGACTGTTCGTAAGTATCTTGTGAGTATATCTTGTAATCCATATGGCAAATATACAAATTTGTTGATTATTTGCCAAATTTCAACAAAAAATCAACAAATATGATAATTAAAAGATCAAAAAAAACGATTTTACAACTTGGCTTCGACCAAACCGTTGGCCGCAATCAATGCGACTGCTTTTTCCATCTCAGAGGTACGGAAAACCAGCACGCCTTTGCCTTCATAGAGGAAGGAATAAAGATAGGAAATGCTGATGCCTCCTTCGGCAAAACAGGCGATGGCATCGGCGGCGCGGCCGGGCCGGTCATCGAGTACGATGGCAAACACTTCCGTCTTGGTGACGGAAAAACCTTCCTTGGAAAGCACGGAATAAGCCTTTTCCGGATTATCGCAAAGGATGCGGCATACGCCATAGTCGGCCGTATCGGCCAAAGTAGAGGTAATAAGTTGGATGCCGGCGTCGGAGAGGGTACGGAATACCTTGGCCAGACTCCCGGACTTATTCTCCAAAAATACGGATATCTGTTGTACGGTCATAACTTGTAATATTTGTCGGTTTCTCGCTTTTTCAATACTTTTTACGCAAATCTTTGACACGGACTGCCTTGCCTTCGGAACGAGGAAGCGCCCCCTTCGGCAGCAGTTTCACTTTCGGAGTCACCAGGATCTCATCGCGCAGTTTGCGGGTGATATCCTTGCTCAGGTTCTGCAGATAGGCGTAATCGTCCACATTAGCCAGTTCGGACAATTCCACTTCCACCGTCATATCGTCGTTATCCTCCACCGTATTCAGCGTAATCAAGAAGTCGGAGGCCAAATCTTTGTATTGTGCCAGGATGGTCTCTATCTGAATCGGGAAGATGTTGACGCCCTTGAGAATAATCATATCGTCGCTGCGGCCTTTCATACGGTCCAGACGCTTGTGTTCGCGTCCGCAAGGGCACTTGCCGGGCAGGATGCGGGTCAGGTCGCGGGTACGGTAGCGAAGCAAGGGCATCGCCTCGCGATTGAGAGTGGTGAGCACCAATTCGCCCACCTCTCCTTCGGGAACAGGCTCGAGCGTATCGGGGTCGACAATCTCCACAATGTAGTAGTCTTCCCAGATGTGCATACCGTTCTGCTCTTTACATTCAAAGGCCACGCCGGGTCCGCACATTTCACTCATACCAAACGAATTATAAGCCTTCAGCCCAAGCATCTCTTCAATACGCTTGCGGGTGTCTTCCGAGTGCGGTTCGGCGCCGATGGCCATGATTTTGAGCTTGGTGTCGCGGCGCGGGTCAATCCCCTGCTGGCACATCACCTCGTATAGGCGGGCGGCATAGGAAGGAATGGCGTGCACCACGGTCGTGCCGAAGTCCGTGAAGAACTTCAACTGACGCAGCGTATTGCCGGCGCCGGCGGGCACCGTCAGCATACCCAGCATCTCGGCGGCATATTGGAAGCCCAAACCGCCGGTGAACATACCATAGCCGGAGGTGTTCTGGAACACATCTTCGGGGCGGCAGCCCACCATCCAAAGGCTGCGGGCCAGGGCATTGGCCCATTCGTGCAAGTCTTTGGCGGAATGCAGGACAACCGTCGGGTTGCCCGTCGTGCCGCTGGAAGAATGCAGGCGCACGCATTGATCCAAGGGAATGGAAGCGATACCGAAGGGATAGGTATCGCGCAAATCCTGCTTGGTCGTAAAAGGAATGCGGCGCAGTCATCCAAACTCTTGATGCTTTCCGGCTTCACGCCGATGCTGTCCAAACGTTTGCGGTAAAAAGGAGAGCCGTGGTAGCAATGCGCCACTGTGTCTTGAAGCCTTTTCAACTGTAACGCCTCGATCTGTCCCCTGTCGAGCAACTCAAACTCCGGGTTGAAATAAGGATTGTAAGAAGGCATAATTATATAGATATTTACATTTTTCCGAAATTAGGGGCGGGTCTGGCCGTCGCCGTCAATCAGCCATTTGTAGGTGGTCATCGCGGCGAGGGCCATCGGGCCGCGGGCGCCCAGTTTCTGGGTGGAAATGCCGATTTCCGCGCCCAGGCCGAACTGTGCGCCGTCCGTAAAGGAGGTCGGAGCGTTGACATACACGCAGGCGGCATCCACTTTGCGGCGGAAATAGTCGGCGGCGGCCGCATCTTCCGTCACGATGCTTTCGCTGTGGCCGGAACCATAACGGGCTATGTGGGCGACGGCCTCTTTCACGTCAGCGACGGTCTTGATGGCCATTTTATAGTCCATAAACTCGCGGCCAAAATCTTCCGGCGAGGATGCCTGGAGCAAGGCGGCGGGATATTGCCCGTCGAGGGCCTTGTAGGCCTCTGCGTCGGCATAGAGGATGACGTTCTTCTCGGCCATCTTGCCCACCAAAGCAGGCAGGTCGGCCAGGCGGTCGCGGGCCACCAGCAGGCAGTCGAGCGCGTTGCAGACGCTCACCCTTCTCGTTTTTGCATTATACACGATACGAGCGCCTTTTGCCAAGTCACCTTTCGTATCAAAATAGGTATTTACGACGCCGGCTCCCGTCTCGATGCAGGGCACTTTGGCGTTGTCACGGACAAAGTCGATGAGCCGGCGGCTCCCCCTCGGAATGACCAGGTCCACCAGTCCGTTGGCGGTGAGCAACTCCCCTGTCGCCTCGTGGGTGGCGGGCAGCAAATTTATCACATCTTCATCGATGCCTGCCTTCTTGAGTACGGACTTGATGAGGGCGACGATAGCGCGGTTGGAATCGTCGGCATCCTTGCCGCCTTTGAGCACGCAGGCGTTGCCGCTCTTGAAGCAGAGGGAAAACACATCGAAGGTCACGTTGGGCCGTGCTTCGTAGATGATGCCAATCACCCCGAAAGGTACGCTCACCCGTCGGATGTGCAGACCGTTTTCCATCGTCGCATCCGAGAGCACCTTGCCCAGCGGACTTTCCAGCGTAGCCACCTTGCGGATATCGCCGGCGATGCCGCCCAGGCGTTCGGGCGTCAGCAAAAGACGGTCATACAGGGGGTTGGAACGCTCCATACGTGCCAAATCCTTGGCATTGGCCGCCAACAGCCCTTCCTCGGACGCCTCCAAAGCGTCCGCCAACGCGACCAAAAGAGCATTGCGCTGCGCCTCGCTCACATCGCTCAGGCACGCGCTC
>CADAFY010000063.1 GCA_902787255.1 uncultured Bacteroidia bacterium | reverse complement strand
GTAGAGCTTGTTGGCGGCACCGAGGTAGAGTTTGGTCTGGTCCCACTGCGCTTCGGTGCATTTGAGTTTATCGCGGCTCTCAGCAAATGACAGGAAGGCTCGCTCCAGATTAGCGCTGCGGATATAACTCTCCAGTTGGGCGTAGGTCTTGATGTTGTTGATATCAGCCTTGTGCTTGTCAAACCAGTCGGAAGCAAAGCGCACCTGGGTGGCTTTCTTGTTGCAATCCAGATAGAACTTCGTCGCACGGGTCGTATCGACCGGAATGAAGATGTCCGGGATGATGCCGCCCCCGCCATAGACAACTCGACCGCTCTTGGTGTAATAGACCTGATCCTCGTTGACCTTGATGCTATCTGCCGAGGTCATCTCTCCCGTCGTATAGCGGTCGTACACATCGTAGGCATAACGCTCGCCGTACGGCTTCTGGATGCAACGGCCCGAAGGGGTATGGAAACGCGCCACCGTCAGGCGGATACCGCTGCCGTCCGTAAAGTCAATCGGTTCCTGCACCAGTCCTTTGCCGAACGAGCGTACCCCCAGGATGGTGGCCCGGTCATTGTCCTGCATCGCACCTGCGAATATTTCGCTCGATGAAGCGGACTGAGCGTCCTGCAAGATGATGAGTTTGACATCCTTGTATTTGCCCCGGCCATCCGCCACCAAATCCTGCCGATCGCGATGCAAGCCTTCCATATAGACGACCATATCGCCTTTCTCCAGGAATTCATTGCACAGACGATAAGCCTGGTCCAGATAGCCGCCCGTATTGCCGCGCACGTCGAAAATCAGCTTCTTCATCCCTTGCTCACGCAGTGCTGCGGCCTCCTTGACAAACTCCTTATAGGTGCTCATCGAGAATTTCGACAGTTTCAAATAGGCCGTCGTATCGTTCAGCATAAAGGCTGCATCGATGCTGTGAAGGGGAATCTTGCCCCGCGTAATGTCGAATGCAATCTGTTCGCCGTTGCGTTCTACCAAGAGTTTGACCTTCGTGCCGGCCGTACCCCGCATCCGCCGCACCATACTGTCCTGCGGCGTCTTCGTTCCGGCGATGACTTTCTCGTCCACCTTCAAAATCCGGTCGCCCGTCAGTAGGCCCGCCTTCTCGGAAGGGCCTCCCGCAATGACCTGCAGCACGACCGCCGTATCATTGGGGACATTGAACTGAATGCCGATGCCCTCGAAATTGGCGGCCAAATCTTCGTTGCTGCTCTGCAATTCCACCGGGGGAAGATAGACGCTGTGCGGGTCCAGTTTCTCCAAGGCGGCAGACACGGCCGCATCCGTCATTTCCTTGACATTGATGGTATCTACATAGTTGTTCTCCACTTCGTCAAGAATCAGCGAGAGTTTCCTCCACTCGCCGTATTTCCAGTTTTTCCCGTGGTTGCGTTCCTCAATCTGCTGAACCAGCAGCGTACCGGCCACGCCCAGCCCAATGCTGAGAAGGGAGATGATAATGATATGGTTTCTAATTTTCATCGCTGATAGGAATTTGTTCGACTTCAATACCGGCCCGGCGGAGCAAGTCAATGCCGTCCGTGATGCGGTAGGCGTCCCGATAGACCACCCGCCGTATGCCCGACTGAATGATAAGTTTGGCGCACTCAACGCAAGGGGAGGCCGTCACATAGAGCGTGGAACCCTCGCTGCTGTTGCCCGATTTCGCCACCTTGGTGATGGCGTTGGCCTCGGCGTGCAGCACGTACACTTTCGTGACGCCGTTCTCGTCTTCACACTGATTCTCAAAACCCGACGGCGTTCCGTTGTAGCCGTCCGAAATAATCATCTTGTCCTTGACAATCAAGGCGCCCACCTGACGACGCTTGCAATAGGAATTCTGCGCCCAGATGCCCGCCATCTGCAGGTATCGCTTGTCGAATTTTTGCATTACCGTTGATAAATATAGCGTTTGATGCTCTTTTTGGGCGTACGCTCGAAATCATCCACCAGAAACTCGATGTGATGAATCTTCGAGTACGCGGGCAGGGAAGAACCGGCCTCCTTGACCAATTTTTCCACCATCGCCTTCATCGCATCCACCGCGAGTCCTTCGCGTTCGGCCCGTTGGAAGTCCGGATATATCAGCGCCACCAAGTTACCCTGGTCTTCGATGACCAGACTCTCCACCACATAGTCCAACGCATTGAGCACACATTCAATCTCTTCGGGATAGATATTCTGTCCGGACGGTCCCAGAATCATACATTTGGAACGACCTTTCAGGAACAGGAAGCCTTCTTTGTCCAAAATGCCCATATCGCCGGTACGGAACCATCCTTCGCGGTTGAAACTCACTTCCGTCGCTTCCGGATTGTCGTAGTAGCCGAGGAACACATTGGGGCCCTTGAGCAGCACTTCGCCGGGGATTTTATCCGGCTGGGGCGAGTTGATGCAAATCTGCATTCCCACCGCCGCCTGACCGCAGGAATACAATTTGGTCTTGTCCCAGGCGCTGTAGGTAATGATGGGGCCGCATTCCGTCATACCATAGCCCACCGTGAAAGGGAAATGGATATTGTGCAGGAATTTCTCCACCTCCTTGTTGAAGGCCGCTCCGCCGATGATGACTTCCTTGAAACGCCCGCCGAAGGCATCCACCAGTTGTTTGCGGATTTTGTATTTCATATATTTTCCTACCAGCGGGGTGTTGAGCAAGCAGCGGAACCACCATTTGTCCAGGCGGGGCTTGATGTTGTTCTTATAGACTTTTTCTATAATCAAGGGTACGGCAATCACGATGGACGGCCGGATCTGCGCCATCGCGTTGAGCAAGATTTTCGGACTCGGAATGCGGGTCAGGAAATGGATATGGGCGCCGATGGACATTTCGTACAAAATCTCAAAGGCCAAGCCGTACATATGGGCCGACGGCAGCATCGCCACGACTTCGGATTTTTCGTTCATCTGCGGTTCCGCGACGCGTGCGAGGGCCAGATTGCCCAGCAGCGAACGATAGGGAATCATCACGCCTTTGGAAAAACCGGAGGTACCCGAGGTGTAGTTGAGCACCGCCAGTTCATCCGGCTGGTCCGCGTAATAGCGGATGCACTCCGGGGTGAAACCGCGCGGGAAAGCGGCGTCGAATGCCTGCTCACCCCGCAAGAACAAGTCCCGGAATGTGCCGCGGGAAGCGGCGACCTCGAACGGATTGATGCGGATGATGCCCATCAGACCCGGCATCTGCTCGAAATCGAGGTTGTCAAGGATGCCCGTGTCCGCGAAGAGGATTTTCGTACCGGAGTGATTGACCAGATGATGGATATTGGCCGGCTTGAATTCGTGCAGCAGGGGAACGACCACCGCGCCGTAGGTGATGATGGAGAAGAAACTGACGCACCAGTTGGCCTGGTTGCGCGAACAAATGGCTATCTTGTCCCCCGGGACGATGCCGCACTCTCGAAAAAAGGTATGAAACCAAGCAATTCTTTTGGCCAAGTCCTTGTAATAGAGCGTCACACCCTGGTAATTGGACAGGGCAGGAAGTTCCCAGTGGGTCTTGAAACTATCGGCATATACTTGGTTAAAACTTTCCATACAAGCCTAAAAACTTACATCGCCGGGAGCAGTGTTCACCGGAAAGGTTTTCAGCGGTGTTCCTCCCATAAACGCGTAAAGATAGCAATTTTTTTCCGTACTTAGCCACCAATAGCTCTTTCCTTTGCGAATTATGTAGCGAGGAAGGTTGTGAATGGGCTCCGAAGTGGTGATTCCTTCCCACTTGGCAGGCTTCTTACCCTGCAGGTTATACATATCGATGGTGTTGTCCTTGTTCAAGGTAAGAATGTTGTATTTCTTCTTTCCGGAGAAGTCATAGATGGCCGGACCGATGCGCACGGGCTTTTCAAGTTTCTTCCTCACTTCGCTGACTTCGTTTCCCTTACGGTCGAACAAACGGATTTCGTCATCAGAAATGAACAAAAATTGAAGGCGGCCGTTGGCGTAATAGTCAATGGTGCCCGCCATCGAGCACAGCGGCGTTTCGAAGGGAATGCTCCACAGCACTTTTCCTTTCTCGTCCGTCAGGCTCAATTTTCCATCTTTCCGTTGCAGGGAATTGACCTTGCCCGTGGAACTGTTGAGCACGCTGAAAGGTCCGTCTGTATTCGGGTCGGCGACGACCTCTTTTTTCTGTACGACCGTATCTTTCTTCTCTTCTTCGTTCTCGGAAAGCAGGTTCTCAATCTGTCCGTCCCGACTTTTGACTTGGGGCTCGGGCGCATCCTTATACAAGATAAACAGGGCTGAGCCGGTCGCCGCTGTCATCAGGCAGAGGATGAGGGCATATAGCAGGATGGTTTTTCTTTTCATTATTGGGCGACAAAACTATAACATATCGTACCGAATTGCTTGTGGGGGGCCGTCGGGCTGGCGGAAAAGAGCGATGCTTTCGCCGCTCGCAAGGCAAATTCACGCAGGCAGTTGTCCTCCGATGACTCCGCAGCGGAGATTTTGGCCTCCACCACTTTGCCGGAGGTGTTGACCCCGATGATGACGGTCACAATTCCTCCGCCGTAGCATTGGTAGGCGGGTATCTTCAGGTGGCAGGCCTTGCGTCCGTCTAAGTTGTAGGAAAGTACGCTGGGGCCGCTATATGCACTTTCTTCCTGCTTTTTCTCTTCCTTTTTGGGCGTGTCGAGCGCCAATGACTGGTCGTCCCATTCTTTCATCTGCTGACCCTCGCGAATCTCCTGTTGCAGGCGTTCCGCTTCTTGCATCAAATCATCCGTCTGCGAACTTTTCTTGGAAGCGTTGTTGTCCACGGCCACATTGCGAATCTCCTGCGAACGGGCGCGAATCATCTCCTCCAGTCGTTCGCGGATGTCTTCCTTGAACGCTCTTTCCTCTTCCAGCCTCTCTTGTTCTTCCTGTTTGGTGAAATCCATTACGAAGGTGTTTTCGGCCGCCACTTCTTTGCCAATCTGCCAAAGAAGTAAGACGATAATCACCAATAAATGGATAATTATCGTCAGATACAAGCCGGCCTTGTCTTCGTTATGAAGTTTCGGAATTCTCAATATTCGGCATTTTTAGGGGTGCGGGGGAAGGGGATGACATCCCGGATATTCTGCATACCCGTGACGAAGAGCAGCAGGCGCTCGAAACCCAGTCCGAAGCCGCTGTGCGGGCAGGTCCCGAAACGACGGGTGTCCACATACCATTCGAGGTTGGTGCGGCTCATACCCAGTTCCGTGATGCGCTGCTCCAGTTTCTCCAAGGAGGCTTCCCGCTCGGAACCGCCGATGATTTCCCCGATTTTAGGGAAGAGTACATCCATCGCGCGGACGGTCTTTCCATCCTCGTTCTGCTTCATATAGAAGGCCTTGATATCCTTGGGATAGTCCGTCAGGATGACGGGTTTCTGGAAATGCTTCTCGACGAGGTAACGCTCGTGCTCGCTCTGCAAGTCTACGCCCCAACTGACGGGATATTCAAACTGGACGCCGTTTGCCACGGCCTCTTCCAGAATCTTGATGCCTTCTCCGTAGGACAAGCGGACGAATTCCGTCTCGCAGACACCTTCCAGTCGTGCGACGAGTTCTTCGTCGTATTTGGCCGACAGCCATTCGATATCTTCGCGGCAGTGTTCCAGGGCATAGCGGACGAGGCTCTTGATGAAGTCCTCTGCCAGGTCCATATTGTCCTTGATGTCGTAGAATGCCATTTCCGGCTCAATCATCCAGAATTCCGCGAGGTGGCGCGGGGTGTTGGAGTTCTCCGCCCGGAAGGTGGGGCCGAAGGTGTAGATTTCGCCCACGGCAGTCGCACCGAGTTCGCCTTCGAGCTGGCCGCTGACCGTCAGACTGGTCTGTTTGCCGAAGAAATCCTTGGTATAGTCTATGCCGCCTTTCTTGTTGCGGGGGATGTTGTTCAGGTCCAGGGTCGTCACCTGGAACATCTGGCCGGCGCCCTCCGCATCGGATGCGGTGATGAGGGGCGTATGCAGATACACGAACCCCTTGTTGTAGAAGTATTGATGAATGGCGTTGGCCATATGGCTGCGGATGCGCAGAATCGCTCCGAAGGTATTGGTGCGGGGACGCATATGCGCCACGGTACGCAAATACTCGAAGGAAGCGTTTTTCTTCTGCAGGGGGAAGCGGACAGGGTCGCACTCTCCGTAAATTTCAATCTCGGAGGCCTGGATTTCTACGGCTTGTCCGCTGCCGATGGACTCGACGAGTTGTCCGGTAACGGCCAGGCAGGCGCCGGTGGTAATCCTGGCGAGCAGATTTTCGTCAAAACGCGTCTTATCGACGACGATTTGTATATTATTGATGGTGGAGCCGTCGTTCAAGGCGATGAACGCCACCTCTTTGTTTCCTCTCTTGGTTCTCACCCATCCTTTGGCGAGAACGGTTTCTCCCGCTTTCATCTGCAGGAGTTCTTTCACTTTGCTTCTGGCAATCTTTTCCATTTGTTTCTTTTTATAAAACGGGCTGACCAAAATGAGGTCATTTGGCCAGCCCATTTCCTATCGGTTCTGAAAAATCAGTCCGCCGGTTTGCGCGCGGCGTACATAATTTTCAATGCGGAGCATCTGCGGAGCTCTTGTTTGACGTCTGTGACGATACCCATACGGACCTGTTCGTCGGCGCGGATGGAGACAGTCATCAAGGGGCGGTCGCCCTCTTTCATAGCCTCACGTTCGGCGGCGATAAAGTCGCGGATGTCATCGACCGTCTTGAAAGAATCGTTGAGCTGGATACGGGCATCGGTACCATACTGGGCCTGCAGGTGGCGGACCGGGGAGCCGATGTTGATGTAAGAAGCCAGGTCTTTTCTTTCCAATTTGACGATCTCGGAAGCGGCGGGAAGCGTGACGGATACTTTGTTCTCCGTCTCACGCATCTGCGTCGTCACCATAAAGAAGAACAGGAGCATGAAAACGATATCAGGCAACGATGACGTGCTGATGGCGGGCATTCCTTTTTTCTCACCCGGTTTAAACTTTGACATACCTTGTTTCTCCTTTATTTTTTACTAACATCCTTGGGTTCGGCCTCGGAAATGTTCTGAGGCACAGCCTTGCGGACAATCTCTTGTTCCTCTTCGCTCAGCTTTGCATACTTCTTGCCTTTCCACTGCATCGAAAAGTCGTCACGCAGTTCGTTGACCGCTTTGACGAGTTCGTTCTGAACAGCGATGTAGGCCTGGTAGCTGGTACCACGGTCGTTCTGCAGGGAAATGACGCCCTTGGAAACTTTGGCGATACCGTAACCCTCGATCTCGGTTTCCTGTTTTTCGGGCAGGTCCTCTTTGTCGGCAGGGTTGCTGATGAATTCCTTGATCTTGTCCTTGAGGAATCTGACGTCAGATATGGGCTCGTTACCAGCAAAGATGCGGTCAGCGCTGTTAATCTTCACGATGATGATGTTACGCCGTTTCGCTTTCTGGTCCTCCTGCTTCTGATTGGGGTCAGGCATAGGAGGAAGACGGCGCTGCAAACCTGTCTGCGACCCCATGGTGGTTGTCATCAGGAAGTAGCACAACAAGAGGAAAGCAATGTCCGCCGTTGAACTTGAATTAATCTCTGGTGTTTTTTTCGAAGCCATATCTTTGAAACTATTTGTGAACACGACGGCCAAAATGGAAGCGCATCCGGTGATGTAGGTCAGGTTGAGAATGGTGTCGGTGAGTTTGAGGTCGCCGTGGTCGACGGCGGGGCCGTTGTAGGCGAGGGGAGCGGAAGCGGGTGCGAGCAACCAGGCAATCAGCACCAGCAAGAGTCCGCCGCCGACAACGATGCCGATGGTCTTGAGCTGCTTGACATCATTCTTGGCGGCCAGGAAAAGGCCGAGCACGACAATCGCGCACAGAGCGATGCCAATCAAAGCGTAAGACCAGTAGAGCATCAGGTCGATGGCAACTGCGTTGCTGGATTCGAAGCCCATAAAGACTCCCATCAGCACAATCAGCACGCCGACTCCGAGGATACCCCACGAGGCATACTTGGCAATATTAATAACTTTGTTTCCCATAATAGTAATGGTTGTCAATGTTGATTATTCCTTCTTAGCAGTTTTTCTGGGAGCAGCCTTCTTGGCGGGAGCTTTCTTCACTTCCACGACCTCTTCGACGACTTCCTCTTCTTCCTCTTCGCCATTCTGGGCTTCCTGATAGTCTACGAGCATATCAACCAAAGCGATGGAAGCATCTTCCATTTCGATGGTGAGGCTGTCGATCTGGGACAGGATGTAGTTGTAGAAGAGCTGGAGGATAACCGCAACGATCAAACCACCGACGGTGGTGATAAGGGCGACTTTCATACCACCGGCAACAACGTTCGGGGAGATATCACCGGCAGCCTGGATAGCATCGAAGGCCTGGATCATACCGACAACCGTTCCCAAGAATCCGAGGGACGGAGCGATGGCGATGAACAGGGAAATCCAAGAAAGGCCTTTCTCCATAAGGCTCTGCTGAATGGAGCCATAGGAAACGACGGCTTTCTCTACATTGTCAATACCCTGGTCCATACGGTCGAAACCTTGAACGAAGATAGCCGCAACAGGGCCGCGGGTGTTGACGCAAACCTCACGGGCCGCCTCGACGCCACCTTCTTCCAAAGCGGCTTCGATGTCATCCAAGAGTTTCTTGGTGTTGGTCTTGGAGAGGGTCAGATAAAGGATTCTCTCGATTGCGAGGGCGAGACCGATGATCAAGCAGACGATAACAAGGGTCATAAAGCCCGGGCCACCTTCAATGAACTTGGTCTTCAATGCTTGGTGAAGAGGAATGTCCTGTGAAGGAGCGTTAAAGGGATCGAATTCCTCGGTTCCCTGGGATGCAGCGGCGTCGGTCTGAGCTGCTGCAAATTGCGCAGAAACGGCCAAAAGACCGACAACTGCCAAAAACATGAAAATTTTTTTCATAACTGTTTTTGAGTGTTTAATTAATAATGTATAGTTGTTAGTACTATTCTAGTCCTGATTTTCGTTTTTTTCCAAGCGCTCCGAAAATCGGTGCAATTTATAAATTTTTTTTCATTTCACCAAAAAAGCACCGTTAAAATAACAATTTTATTGCATTTGAAGTGGTGACGGCCGCTACTTCTTCCAACGGGATGCCTTTGATGTCGCTAATTTTTTGGGCGATGAGGGGAATGTAGGCGCTTTCGTTGCGTTCGCCCCGGTGCGGGACGGGCGTGAGGTAGGGGGCGTCCGTTTCCAGTACAATGTCTTCCAGCGGGATTTCTTCCAGGTACCGGGCGATATGGGCGTTCTTGAAGGTGACAACGCCGCCGATGCCCAAGTAAAAGCGTCCCAGACGTTTGAGTTCCCTGTACCCTTCGAGACTTCCGCTGTAGGCGTGGAAAATGCCCCGCGTATTCGCGCCCGCGTATTTTTTTAAAAGTTGGATGCAGTCATCAAAGGCATCCCGGCAGTGAATCAGGATGGGCTTGTCCAGCAGGTCGGCCAGCAGAATCTGTTCCTTGAAGGCCTTTTGTTGGAGTTCGGCCAGGTCGCGCGAGTAATAATAGTCCAGCCCGATTTCCCCGATGGCGGCGAGTTCGTCTTTGTATAGCATGGCGGCTTCCAACATCGCCTGCATTTCGGCTTCAAAGGTCTCGGCGGTGAATTCTGTCGGATGGAGGCCGATGGCGAAGCGGCAGTGTTCCGGATGGCGGCGGGCCAGCCCTATCATATTCTTGCGGACGGAACTGTCGGTGTCAGGCAGCAAGAGTTTCGTGACGCCGGCCGCGACGGCCCGTTCTACCGCTTCGTCGGGATTTTCGTACGCAGGGTCATACAGGTGGGTGTGCGTATCGGCAAATACCATCATCTCTTTCTTCTTTTTTCCAATCGCACACAAATATCGGTATTTTTTGATAATTTTGCAGAAAATTATAACGCTTTATGTCTGAAAAATTACCTCGTTCTGCGAAACTGCTGCTGGCTGTCAGCGGCGGACTCGGCGTGTTGGTCGCCATACAAGGGGCCGTGATGGCCATCAAGGATTTCTTCTGGTTCCACTTTCTGATCAATATCGCGTATTTCGCATGCTTTACGCTGATTTTCATCTATGCGAGCCACCGGACCTTCCCGTCCAGAGTCTTGTTTCCTCTCGTCAATTGTCTCTATGGGGCCATCGTGCTGCTGACCGGCATCGTTTTCCCGCAACGCGGCTTGCCGATTGCCATCGAGGCGGCTGAAAGTTTCCTCTCGCTGCTGGTCATCATCGGATTGATTTGCCACAGTTCTACCTGGAATCAAGTTTCTTCCACAAAGAAATGGTTCACGCTGATTGTGGTCGCAGAGGTCCTTGTCGCGATTCAGGGGACGTGGAACGTCTTTTTCGAGTGCCCGATGCACGCAGACCTCTATACGGCGTTGGTGCAGGTGTGGCTTCGTCCGGCCTTCGCCGCCTTGCTCGCTTATTGCTATTCCTCGCGGATGAAGCAAAAATTCGCTGCGTAAGCCAATGGGTGAATGGGCCGCATCTGTCTTGCTCTTGGGGGCGCTTTCCACTTCGGGAACGATGCCCTTCTGGGCGAATGCCAACCAATACGGCCTGTATCCGGACAGCAACGGCGCCATTGCCCTGGCGGGCATAGAAAAGCCCTTTAATCTCGACAAAGCCTTCGATTGGCGGCTCGGGGCATCGATGGGATTTCGTTACGACAATCCCGACCGTACTTTTATGCAGGCGGACAAAGTGATGCCTGACGAGTTGTATGTGAGTCTTCGGTGGAAAAAACTGGTGCTGGACCTGGGGATGAAACATCACGAGTTGGATTTTATGGCCAATGATGCCCGGCTGGGCTCGCTGTCCACGACCGGGGGACGGCTTGTGCGGGGGAGCAATGCGCGGAGCCTGCCGGGCTATGCCTTTGTCTGCCGTCCGGTGGCTTTCCCCTTTACCAAGGAACATTTGTGGTTCTTCGGCTCGTATGAGGATTACATCACGATGGACAAGCGCTATGCGGACAAGGCTCTGGTCCACCGGATGAGTCTCTTTTTGAAGGTGAAGTGCGCGAAATGGATGGATATCACCCTGGGGCTGGACCACTATGCTCTCTGGGGTGGAATGGCGCCCGGTCAGACGCGTTCGACCGTCACCTGGGGGAATTATTGGCGCGTGATCACAGGACAGGCGGGCGGTGCGGATGCCAGCCAGAACGACCAGATGAATGTCATCGGCTGTCACGGCGGGGCGGAGTTGATTCGATTTGACTTTCACGGGGAAGGTTGGGACATCGTCTTCCAGCACGACCGGCCTTATAACGACAAATCCGGAATGAAATTCCAAAATTTCCCGGACGCGGTCAATACGCTCGCGTTTTCTTTCAGGGACAAGAACCGCTGGGTCAGCGACATCCTCTATGAATTTACCTATACGATGTATCAGTCGGGGCCTATTCACGACCCGGAGGTGGATCCGGACGGCAAGCCCATTCCCTGGGACCCGACGCGCTGCTATATCGGACTGGACGATTATTTCAACAGCGGGGAATACCGTTCCGGATGGAGTTATTACGGTCGGACGATGAGTTCGCCCCTCTTTTATCCGACGCTGGCCGGCACCTGGTCGCGCAACCGGGTCATCGACGGGATTGAGAACAACCGTGTCATTGCCCACCATTTCGGCCTTTCCGGTCGTTTGTTCCGCAAGGCCCCGTATAAATTGATGCTGACCTTCAGCCAAAATTATGGCACCTATGGTACGCAATACGCCGGGGAAAACGCCGCCAAAAAGCCTTGGGGCAGTGTCAAGGAGACCTGTCTTTTCCAGTTTTCCGCGGCCTTTACGGGCCTGGTACCCTGTCTCGGGGGCGTACCGGGTCTCTCGCTGATGGTTGGTCTGTACGGGGATGCCGGGCAGGTGTTGCGCAATGCTTTTGCCGTAACTTTGGGCTTGCGTTATCAGTTATGAAAATTGTCTGTATGATCAGTTCCTTGCGGTTGGGAGGGGCCGAAAGGCAACTTCTCGGGCTGGCCTCTATCCTTCAAAAGGCGGGACACGAGGTCTGCGTGCTGACCTATCGCAAAGACAATTTTTATGCGGATACGACCTCTTCTCTCGGTCTGGAGCACGTGGTCTATGAGAAAAAGACGAATGTGCTGAGTTGGGCCCTTTCGCTCGGCCATTATTTGAAAGAACAAGGCTGCGAACTGCTGATTGCCTTCCTGCCCGGTGCCTGCCTCAAAGCCTTGCTTGTGCATCGCCTGAATCCCTCATTCCGCCTCATTGTCTCGGAACGGAATTTCAGCCGTCGCCTGGGTGTTCTGGAAGAATTCCGCCTGTGGTGCGCCTGGTCGGAGGCCGATAAGGTGGTCTGCAACAATCACGCGCAGGAAGCGCTCATCCGCCGGCAGATTCCCGTCCTTTCCGATAAGTTGTGTACCATCTCCAATTTCGTGGATGTGGACACCTTCTCGCCCGGCCCGTCCGCTTCGCCGGAAGACGCCGCCCCTTGCCGTCGGATGCTGGTGACGGCCCGGCTGTGCCGGCGAAAAAACGCGCTCGGTCTGATTCGTGCCGCCGCACTGCTCAAAGAGAAGGGCCTTCGTTTCCGCATCGATTGGTGGGGCGTACTTCGCGAGAATACCTATTATAATAAATGTAAGAATATTATCGCCGGATACGGATTGGAGGAATATTTTATCCTGCATCCGGCCACGGCCGAAGTGCGGGAACTGTACCGTTCGTCCGATCTCTTCTGCCTGCCCAGTTTTTATGAGGGAACCTCCAATTCGTTGGCGGAGGCTCTTGCTTGCGGCAAACCCGTGGTGTGCAGTGCGGTGAGCGACAATCCTCGCTATGTCAAGCCGGGTGAGAACGGATTCCTGTTCGATCCGTCGGATGTCGTTTCCATCGCTGATGCGCTGGAGCGGGCTTTAGTCCTTGACGATGAAGCGCTGGCGCGCTTGGGGCAGGCTTCGCGTGAAATCGCCGTGACACAATTACACCCGGACCGTTTCGCCCGGGCGTATCAGGAACTTATCGATTCTTTGCGTTAGAAATATTGCGCCAGTGGCGACCGCTTATTTCTTTTTGATGGGGTCGCAGGTAAGCATTACGCCCAACTTTTTGAAAATCTTCTGGTCCACTTCGCTGAGCATTACCGTGGAGTGAACCTGGCAGCCTTTGAGCAAGGGGAGTTTCTCCAGGGCTTTGCGGCAGTTTTCGTCGCGCGAACTCAAGATGCTCAAAGCGACCAGCACTTCGTCGGTGTGCAGACGGGGGTTGTGGCCGTGCAGATAGGTGACTTTGGTCTTCTGAATCGGCTCGATCATTTCCTGCGGAAGGAGTTTGACCTCGTGGCTGATGCCGGCCAGGTACTTGGTGGCGTTGATGATGAGAGCGGCGCTGGGGCCGAGCAGGGGACTGGTCTCCGCCGTGATGATGGTGCCGTCGGGCAGTTCGATGGCGGAGGAGGCGACGCCGCTCTGCTCTTTGCGTTTGGCGGCGGCGACGGTGGTCTTGCGGTCTTCGGTGCTGATGCCGGCCTGCTTCATCAACAGGGCTATTTTGTTGACCTCGCTGTCGTTGGTATCACCGTCGGCCATCTTGTTGAGGGCGGCATAGTAGCGGCGGATGATTTCGTCCTTCGCGGCCTGACAGCAGACCTCTTCGTCGCTCATACAATAGCCGGCCATATTCACGCCCATATCGGTGGGGGACTTGTACGGGTTCTTGCCGTAAATTCCTTCAAAGAGCGCGTCCAGGACGGGGAAAATCTCGATATCGCGGTTGTAATTGACGGCGGTCTGACCGTAGGCTTCCAAGTGGAAAGGGTCGATCATATTGATGTCGTTCAGGTCGGCCGTAGCCGCTTCGTAGGCGATGTTGACGGGGTGCTTGAGGGAAATGTTCCAGATGGGGAAGGTCTCGAATTTGGCATAGCCGGCCTTGATGCCGCGTTTGTGCTCTTGGTAGAGTTGGCTCAGGCAGACAGCCATCTTGCCGCTGCCGGGGCCGGGGGCGGTCACTACGACCAGCGGACGGCTTGTCTCGACATAGTCGTTTTTGCCGAAGCCTTCATCGGAGTCGATGAGGGCGACATTGTTGGGATAACCCTCAATGGTGTAGTGATAGTAGGCTTTGATGCCCATCCGGCGCAGACGGTCGCGATAGGCTTTGGCGCTGGCCTGACCGTTGTAGTGGGTGATGACGACGGAGCCGACAAGCAGTCCTCTTTTCTCGAATTCTTCCCGCAAGCGGAGGACATCCATATCGTAGGTGATGCCGAGGTCGCTGCGCATCTTGTTGCGTTCGATGTCGGCGGCGCTGATGACGATGACGATTTCGCAGTCGTCCTTGAGTTGGAGCAGCATCTGGAGTTTGCTGTCGGGTTGGAATCCCGGGAGCACGCGGCTGGCGTGGTTGTCGTCGTAGAGTTTTCCTCCGAATTCGAGGTAGAGTTTGTCTCCGAACTGAGCGATTCTCTCTTTGATGTGTTCGGACTGGATTTTCAGATACTTGTCGTTGTCAAATCCCTGTTTCATCCTGGTATGTGGTTTAAGTTTTTCCAAAAAACTTGCGAAATTACACATTTTCGCAAAATTATTTCGCCGGAAAATGAAAAGTTTTCAACAAATTGCAGCGTCTGAAAGTTCATTTCTACTTTATTATTAAAAATAATTGTCTGTTTCAAGAATTTTTCTTACCTTTGCGGACTTTATTCCGCGGTGGAGTAAAGTTATGTTAAACAATCTAAAACTTTTTCAACTATGGCAGAATATCTGCAGCCCGAGAAAAAGCAAGAGATTTTCGCGAAGTACGGGAAGTCTAATACGGACACCGGCTCTCCTGAGAGTCAAGTTGCCTTATTTTCCTACCGTATCGCTCACCTTACCGAACACGTGAAGAAGAACAAGAAGGACGTGGTTACCCGTCGCAGCCTTCTCCGTCTGGTCGGCAAGCGCCGTCAGCTCCTCGACTACCTCAAGGAAGTTGACATCGAAAGGTAC
>CADAFY010000062.1 GCA_902787255.1 uncultured Bacteroidia bacterium | reverse complement strand
GCCGCTTGATGTCGTCCAGGCTCTTCCAATAGCCGACGGCGAGCCCGGCGAGGTAGCAGGCACCCAGCGCGGTGGTTTCCGTCACTTGGGGACGGATGACTTTAGCGCCGAGGATGTCGGACTGGAATTGCATCAGCAGGTTGTTGCGGGAGGCGCCGCCGTCCACCTTCAGTTCAGACAATTGCACGCCGGCGTCCTTTTCCATCGCTCCGACGACGTCCATCGTCTGGAAGGCGATGCCTTCGAGGGTGGCCCGGGCGATATGGGCGGCCGTCGTACCCCGGGTGATGCCGTGGATGCAGCCTTTGGCATATTGGTCCCAGTAAGGGGCACCCATTCCGGTCAGCGCCGGCACGAAATAGACGCCGCCGTTGTCGGGAACCTGCGCGGCCAGGGCTTCGATTTCCGAAGAGGAGCGGATGATGCCCAGGCCGTCCCGCAGCCATTGGACCACGCTGCCGCCTACGAAAATGCTGCCTTCCAGGGCATAGTTGACCGTATCGCCGATTTTCCAGGCGATGGTGGTGAGCAATTTGTTTTGGCTCATAATGGGGCGTTCTCCGGTGTTCATCAGCAGGAAGCAGCCGGTGCCGTAGGTGTTCTTGACAGACCCCGGTTCCGTGCACATCTGTCCGAATAGGGCGGCCTGCTGGTCGCCGGCGATTCCGGCGATGGGGACTTCGTGAGCGAAAATCGTGGTCTTGGTGGCGCCATAGACCTCGCTGGACGATTTTACGGCCGGCATCATCGAGGCGGGAATCCCGAACAGGTCGAGCAGTTCCGCATCCCATTCCAGACTGTTGATGTTGAACAGCATCGTGCGGGAGGCGTTGCTTACGTCCGTTACGTGGACTTCTCCCCGGGTAAGGTTCCAGATGAGCCAGGTGTCAACCGTACCGAAGCGGAGTTCGCCCCGTTCTGCCCGTTCGCGGGCGCCGGGGACATTTTCAAGGATCCAGCGGATTTTGGTGGCGCTGAAATAGGCGTCGATAATCAGGCCCGTCTTCTGCCGGATTTTGTCGGTCAGTCCGAGCGACTTGAGTTCATCGCAATAGGCGCTGGTGCGGCGGTCCTGCCAGACGATGGCGTTATAGACCGGCTCACCGCTGCGGGCGTCCCACACCATCGTGGTCTCGCGTTGGTTGGTGATGCCGATGGCCGCGATGTCCAGTCCGTTGATGCCGATTTCGGTGATGGCCTCCGCGATGACGGCCGCTTCGCTGGACCAGATTTCCCGAGGATCGTGCTCCACCCATCCCGGCTGAGGGAAGTGCTGAGTGAATTCTTTTTGGGCGACGGAACGGATGTTGCCTTCATAGTCGAAGACGATGGCCCGGGAGGAACTGGTGCCTTGGTCGAGGGAGAGAATGAATTTTTCCATAACTTTCATAGTCTAACACACAAAGGTAAGAAATAAATCCTTATCTTTGAAGTTGTAAAAAACTACTTTATAGTATGGCGGATAACGATTGGAAACAAAGACTGGGCGTGGTTTTCTCCACCAATCCTGATTTTCAATACCAAAGCGAGGAACAGGCGACCGTTGAAACCCTGCCCCCCGCCCGGCAGAAATTGCGTGTGGGCATCGACCGCCGCGCCCGGGCCGGCAAGCAGGTGACGCTGGTGAGCGGCTTTGTGGGGACGCAGGAAGATTTGGAAGCGCTGGGTCGCACCCTCAAAACCAAATGCGGGGTGGGCGGCAGCGCCAAGGACGGAGAAATTCTCATCCAGGGGGACCACCGCGACCGCATTGTCGCTTTGCTGACCGAGATGGGCTATCCCGCCAAACGGGCCAACTGACCGATGGATGCACTGACGGGTGTTTTCTGCGCGCTGGGCGTATTGCTCCTGCTTTTTGCCATCCCCTTGCTGGTAGATGTGCTTCCGGCGTCCGTCGGGGGACTGCTGCGGTCCAAGGAGTTGATTCACTTTGAAAATACGATGAGTCTCTCCCGCGAGCGGGATTGGTCGGTCTTGTTATTGATGCCTCTCTTTGTCCTGGCGCTGGCCTATTATCGCGCGCTGCCCTCCCGGCTTCTGGCAGAGGGATCGCTCTGGGCCTCATTGGCTTGGACCGCGCTGTTTTTGTTGGCTTATTTTGTCGTCCGCAATCTCTGTTTTCGCCTGCTGGGCCCTAGAACGGATGATATGCGCATCCGGCAAGTCACCGGCCGCAGCATCTTCACCTTTTTCGTATTGCTTTGCATGCTGATGCTGCTCACTTACGTCGTGATGCTTCCCTTCCATCTGCCGGATGAGAGCATCACCCTCGTTTTCCGCAGGGAGATAGAGGCGATGTACCTGATTTACCTGATTCGCAAGGGCCAGATTATCTTCAGTTACAATAGCATAGGAAAGACTTTCTGGTATATCTTTACCCTTGAATTGCTTCCTGCGCTGGCTTTGGCTTCAGCGCTCATTTTCTTCTAGAAGGTAAACTTCACAAGGGCCTGAACGCGGTGGTTGAGCACCCAGTGGAGGTCGGTCGTAGCGTGCTTGTAAGCATCCGCCGTGCCGTATTGGACGCCGGTGACCATATACTCGATACCGAACTGCAATTTGCCGAGGTTGTAGATGAGTTCAGGCTGGATGCGGGCCATACGGGCCACGGTGCCAGCGCTGTTCTTTTCATAGAACGGGTCCCGGGCGGTACCCAACACTTCTTTGGACAGGATTCCTTTGTAGGCGCCCATATTCTCTATGTAACCCAGCAGGATTTGCGGCTGCCAGTTGCCAAACTTGGCCATTGCGGTGAACCAGCCGGAAATCGTCTGATTGGGGGTGTACAGATAACTGATGCCATCCTCCATAATGCCGGATACCCCGTAACCGCCGACCAGATTCATATGGCCGCCGTCCTGGGCGTAGGTCACTTTCCCCTTGAAAGTCCAGTTGTCCGCTTTGGTCTGGGCATAGACATAGGCATTGTAGGTGGTCAGGCGGTCCTTCACCTTGCGCTGCCCGTCGTTGTTGCGGGGCTTGATGCTGACGATGTCGCCGCCGATGCGGAAGAGACTTTTTTTCGTGAAGAAATTGAAGCCCAGATAGCACTCGGGCGTCAGACCGTACTTGATATAGTCGGCGGAGGCGCCGTTAGGACCGGTGGAGGTGTATTGCATCTGCCAGAGGGCTGCAGCCGTTACGCCGAACCAATCGTTGATCTTCCAGTCGAAATTAATCTGCGGGCTGCGGTTGAAGGGACCGAACGGAGCGCCGGTTTCCAGCGAGAAGATGTCGGGAAGGTCCGCCGCCATCGGATGCCAGGTCTGTCCGATTTTCCACAAGCGGCCGTCGCGGGCTACGGATACGAAGGCCTGACGCATACGCAACTGGGCCGTTCCGGTCACACCGTTGAGCCCGGCATAGAAGTCCGCTTCGATGCGGCCACCGATGTTATAGGCACCGAATTGAAAGCCTTTGACATCCACCCACACGCGGGAAGTCAATGCCGCGAAGCGGAAGGACATCTGGTCGTTGAGGTCTTCCCCGGCTGCGCTCCTGTTGATGTCGCGCGGCATATAATAATAGAGGTCTTCCGTACCGGCACTGCTTTCGCGCGTATCAAATGCGAAATAACTGCGGATGAATCCGTGAAACTCAAAATGATTGAGGACCTTTTTGACGGTTTCGTTTTTAGCAACTTTCTTGTCTGCTGCTTCGGCGGGCTCCGCCGCCAGGGCGTTGACGCTGCAAGCGAGCAGCAGGAGGGAAAGGGTGAGCGTATGCAAATTTCTCATATTACATCGTCATTTAGAAAGGGAAAATCTTGGTGAGCCAGAGATAGCCGAGGACGAAGCCGACGGCACCGATGATGATGCCGACCTTGGCCATATCCTTGGTCTCCACCAGACCGGTGGAAGACGCGATGGCGTTGGGCGGGGTGGAAATCGGAAAGAGCATCGCGATGGAGGCGCAGACCGCGATGAACGAAATCATCGCCTGCGTGCCGCCGAGGGAGACAAATTCCGCATTGTTGGCGGCTTCGGGATTGGCCATTCCTTCGGCCACTACGATGAGAATGGGAATCAGCAGGGCCGCCGTGGCGGAGTTGCTGATGAAGTTGGACAGGAAGTAGCAGACGACACCGGCCACAATCAGCACCAGGATGACCGACATCGAGCCGAAGGGAATGGCGTTGATCAGCACTTTCGCCAGACCGGTCCCTTGCAGGCAGGTGCCGAGGGCGAAGCCGCCGGCCACGAGCCAGAGCACGCTCCAGTTGATTTCCTTGATGTCTTCCTTGGTAAAGATGCCTGTAGCGGTCAGCACGCCGAGCGGGATGAGCGCTACGATGTTGGAGTTGATTCCGGTGAGTTTTTCGGTCGCCCACAACAGGATGGTGCCGATGAAGGTGACCCAGACCACGATGGTCTTCCAGTCGGTCTTGCGGGTGTTTTCAGGAATTTCAAGTTTGATTTGTTTTGCCTTGAAAGGGAAGAACAGTTGGAGCAACACCCAGGCCACCAGCAACATAATGGCTACGAACGGTATCATACGCATCGCCCAGTCGCCGAAGGTCACTTCCGTGCCGGCTTCGGCCAGAAACTTCACGGCCGTCGCGTTGGGCGGGGTGCCGATCGGCGTACCGATGCCGCCGAGGTTGGCCGCTACCGGAATGGACAGGGCCAGGCCGATTTTGCCCTTGTCGTCGGAAGGCAGGGCCGAGAGCACCGGGGCGAGGAAGGCGAGCATCATCGCAGCCGTGGCGGTGTTGGACATAAACATCGAGAAGACGGCAATCACCACCAGGAAACCCAGCAGCACCATCTTGGGATTGGTCCCGAAAGGTTTGAGCAGATAGCGGGCGAGGGTCACATCCAGGCCGTATTTCTCCGCCATAATAGCGAGTACGAAACCGCCCATAAACAGCATCACGACGGGGTCGGCAAAGGCGGACATAATGCTCTTGAAGCCGACCAACTGCCCGTACTGCGGATTGCAGAAAAAACCGATTCCCTTGTCTGAAATTGTCAGCAGGGAAATGACGATGACCAGCAGGGAGGTGGTCCAGTTGGGGATGATTTCAAAAATCCACATCAGCGCAGCGAAGACGAAGAGGGCTATCACGCGCTGCTGCACGACGGTCAGGGCCTCGATGCCGTAAAAAGACACGGGTACGGCCCACAGAAAAACGGTGATTGCCAGCACAAGCGGCAAAAACACACAATACTTCAGGTTTAATCTTCCGTTAGACATAATATTGATGATTGTTATTTTTCAAAAACAAAACGCAGGTCGGCGGGAATCCCTTCGAGGCGGATGCTGCGCAGGTCTTCCTTGTAATCTTTGCCCGGTACGGCGTATTGCCGTTCAAATTCGGCCGCAGCCTCGCCGTTTCCGGTGGCCTGGATGGTGAGCACCCGGGAGGCAAGTTCCCGGATGGCTTGTTCGGACAACTCATAGTTGATGACGTATTTTCCGCTTTCCGTGCGGGTCAGTGCCTTTTTCTCCAGCAGGAAGTTGAGAATGGCGATGTTGGCCCGTCCCAGGGCGGTCGCATTTCCGAAACGTTCGCTGCGGAAAAGCGAGGCGCAGAAGGTGGCGATGGCTTCTTTCTTGGTGACCAGCCCGTTGAGGAGATGGCTGTCTGCCAGTTTGCAGGCGAGGTAGAGCCCGACGACATTGCCTTTGACTTCTTCCATCATCAACGCCTCGTTGCCGAGCGCCCGGGCAACGGAACCTTTCCCGTTGACGGTCTCCTTCACGCCCAGTCCGTGTGCAACTTCCCGGAATACGATGTTCCAGAAGAATGCGTTTGCGCTCAGGTTCTCCGCTTCGGCGGAGGTCAGCAGCAGGCGGCCGACCGGGAACACGATACGGTTGAATTTCTCATTCATAATGTTGTGCATCAAGGCGGTGCGTGTTCCCATTTCAGACTGCACCTTTTCGTCGTACGGGAGGTTGACGGCAATGACCTTGACCCCGGCGTTGTAGTTGCCGGCATAGTACAGGGCGTCGTACGCGTAAATCACGGATGCCTTGCCGGGTACGAAGGTCTTGTAGGCGGGCTCACAGGGCAGGGACGCCTGCAACTCGGGCAGCATCGCCGTCAACTGGTCGATGCGGGCGGTCAAGTCCACCTGCTTGAGCAGGACGAACGCTCCGTAGGAACGCCGGATGCCGTACAACTGGTCGTCTGCGTTCTCGTTGGGGCCGATAATCAGGTCCATTTTCGAGTCGTCCATTGACAGCCAGGCCCGGTCGGCCGCCTCATAGTCATCGCTGCGCAGGGCTTCGATTTTCTTGAGCAGGTATTCGCGGACACTGGGCTTGATGGTCAGGTTGGCGGCACTGTTGAGATAACTGCAGATTTTTTCAATCTGCTCGGCATAGGCTTCGTGGTAAGGTACGGCCTTGAGCGAGCCGTCTTCGGCACGGGTGACAATCGAATACGGGTTGTTGCGGTCCGCCTCCGGCAGTTTCTCGAACTCGGCAGCCGTCATATCGGCGGGATAAAAACCGGCTCCGAGCGGGCGTGCTCCGTAGCCTTCGACGAAGGTTGTGCCGTCCATACGATCCCAGGGACCATAATTAATCATTGCATATTCGCAGGCGTCGGCATCGGGCAGGGCCTGCATCCGGCTTTTGTCTCCGAATACCTGCTTCCAATAGATGGCGTCGGCCTCATCCGCGGCCCAGCGGTACAAGTTCAACACTTCTTTCCCGTTGTCGCTAATCCCGGACAGGTCGGGCGTGGATATTTTAATGATTTCGTAATCAGCGAGTTTTCGCTGCAAATCGGACTTGTGACCTTGTGCGCAGGATGCGAGAAAGACCGCGCAACAAACAAAAAGTAAACGTTTCATTCTATCCTTATCTAGGTCTGCGGCCGAAAGCCGCCTTGAATTTCAGGGCGCAAATTTAGTGATTTTTTACGAGAAAGAAAAGGATAATCTGTATGTAAAAAAGGGGGTTGACCCGTTGGCCAGCCCCCTTTCATAGAGCGATGTCGGTAAGGTTCCTAGTAGATACCTTGCTCGATCATCGCGGTGGCGACTTTCATAAAGCCGGCGATGTTGGCGCCCTTGACATAGTCGATGCTGCCATCGGCCTGGGTGCCGTACTTCACGCACTGCTCGTGGATATCGCTCATAATCTTCTGGAGTTTGGCGTCCACTTCGGCGGCGCTCCAGGAAAGGTGGGAAGCATTCTGCACCATTTCCAGACCGGAAGTGGCGACGCCGCCCGCGTTGGAAGCCTTGCCCGGGCTGAAGAGGATGCCCTTGGACTGGAAGTAGTGGATGGCATCCGGCTGGCAACCCATATTGCTGCCTTCGCTGCAAGCCCAGCAGCCATTGGCCACGAGCGTCTTGGCGTCTTCGAGGCTCAACTCATTCTGGAAGGCGCAGGGGAGGGCGATGTCGCAAGGGACTCTCCAAGCCTTTTCGCCGGCGAAGTATTTCGCCTTGGTGGGGAACTTGATGGCCATATCCTCGACATTGTGGCGGTTGGACTGGCGCATTTCAAGCATATAGTCGATCATTTCCTGGTCGATACCATTGGGGATTTCGCACATACCCTTGCGGCCGGAGATGGTCACGACTTTGGCACCCATTTCGGTAGCCTTGATGGCGGCGCCCCAAGCGACGTTGCCGAAGCCCGAGATGGCCACGCGGCAGCCCTTGATGCTCTTGCCGGCCTTCTTCAACATATTGTCGACGAAGTACAGCAGACCGAAGCCGGT
>CADAFY010000061.1 GCA_902787255.1 uncultured Bacteroidia bacterium | reverse complement strand
AGGATGGAAAGATAGAATACGAAGGGCGACTTCACGCACGCTTGTTCTTCGAGGCCCCAGGCGGTTCAACCGCTTCCTTTCTTCCTCCCTTCTTTACCCTTTACGATGTGACCATCGGCAAGCAGTTTCATTGGGAACAGAACGAGCGGCAGACCTTTGCGGGCAGTTTGGAAATCATCGTGGAAGACGGACAGTTGACGGCTGTCAACCATCTACCTGTGGAAGATTATCTTTTGAGCGTGATTGCCTCGGAAATGTCCGCTGAGGCGCCCTTGGAGTTGCTCAAGGCTCACGCCGTGATATCCCGCAGTTGGGTGCTCCGGATGAAACAGGGCTTGAGTTCGAGCGAGGGGGGGACGTTGCGTGCAGACCTGCCGTGGGAGCGTGATTATGAGAAATGGTATGGCGGGGGCTCGCACCGCTTCTATGATGTGTGCGCAGACGACCACTGCCAGCGTTATCAGGGCCTTACGCGCCTGCGAGGGACGGCAATGGAAAAAGCGCGTCTGGCGGTATCCCAGACAGCGGGGCAAGTCTTGGTCTACCCTGCCGAGCGCCCCAACGGTGAAAAAGAAATTTGCGATACCCGATTCTACAAATGCTGCGGCGGGCATACGGAACTTTTCTCGACCTGCTGGGAAGAGGAGGATAAACCCTATCTGGCTTCCGTGGAAGACCCGTATTGCGCCCAGGCCACTCCGGAAATTCTGGCGCAGGTGCTCAACGACTATGATGTAGCTACCCGGGACTGGTATCAGTGGGAAGAACGCTATTCCCGCGAGGAAATTTCCCAACTGATTGCACAGAAATCGGGTTATACCATCGGTACGCTGCAATATATCAAGCCGCTCGAAACCGGCCCTTCCGGACGGCATAAGCGCATTGCCCTTTGCGGAGACCAACGCTCGCTGATTGTGGGCAAGGAATTGGAAATCCGTCGACTGCTCAGCCTGTCCCATTTGAAAAGTTCGGCGTTTGAAGTGACCTATGAAGATGCGGACGGCAAGCCGGTGGAACTGAAGATAGACGAGGAAGGAAATCTGCAGACAGATTGGTTCCGGCTTGTCCTGCGGGGAAAAGGCTGGGGGCACGGCGTAGGGCTGTGCCAAATCGGGGCCGCGGTCATGGCTTCCCGGGGCTTCGACTATAAACAAATTCTTGCTTTTTATTACCCGGGCAGCCGGTTGGCGTAGTTTAACAGAATTTTATGGAACAAACAACCAATCTTACGCGCAACCCTTGGTGGTGGATTCCCACCCTCTATTTTTGGGCAATGCGGATGTGGCCCTCTATACGAGCCTGCTCTATCTGCCCTGGGTCATCAAGCCGCTCTGGAGCCCCATCGTGGACATCCTTCGGAGCAAGCGTTGGTGGATTGTTTCGATGCAGATACTGATGACCGTCAGTTTTGCGTTGACCGCCTTGTTCCTGCCCCGGCAGACGGGGGCTGAAGTGTCGCCTTTCGTGCTGACCCTCATTTTGTTCTATGTGTCCGCCGTGGCTTCCGCCACCCACGACATTGCCGCCGACGGGTATTATATGATTGCCCTTGACGGCCATCAGCAGTCGGTTTTTGTGGGGATTCGCAGCACCTTCTACCGTATTGCCACGGTCTTCGGCAACGGTTTGATTGTCTTGCTGGCGGGCTGGCTCGAACTCCGTTACGGGGATGTGCCCAAGGCTTGGCGGATGACGATGTTCGTCTGCGCCGCCCTGCTGACCTTCCTTTCTATCTGGCACTGGTTCACCCTGCCCAAGACGGAAGCCGTTCGTGGCGAGAGACCTTCTCTCGGACAGGTCTTCAAAGAATTCGGGCGCACCTTTTATTTGTTCTTTGTCCGGAGCAAAATCGGCGTGGCCCTCGCGTTTATGCTGCTCTACCGTCTTCCGGAAGCCTTTTCAGTCAAAATGCTCACGCCTTTTATGCTGGACGGACGCGAGGTCGGCGGACTGGGCCTGAGTACGGCGGATGTGGGTCTGCTCTACGGGACCATCGGAGTCATCGCGCTCACGCTCGGGGGCATCCTGGGCGGTCTGGCCTGCGGGAAATGGGGTCTGAAAAAATCGCTCTGGCCGATGGCGCTGAGCCTGGCCCTGCCTTGCGGCGTGTATCTGTATATGGCTTTGTTCCAGCCGACCAACCTGTGGGTTATCGGTTCTCTGGTGGCCATCGACCAGTTCGGTTACGGCTTCGGTTTCACGGCCTATATGCTCTATCTCATCTGGTTCTCACAAGGAGAGTACAAGACTTCTCACTATGCCCTGTGCACCGGATTTATGGCCCTGAGTATGATGCTGCCGGGTTTGGTGGCCGGCTATATGCAGCAGTGGCTCGGCTATCCGGGCTTCTTTGTGATGGTGATGGTTTGTTGTCTGTGTACGGTCGGCGTGACTTTTGCAGCGCGGCGCCCGATTGATGAACATTTTGGAAAATGAAAAGAACGCTTCTTTTGTTGTTCGCATTGCTGTCCCTGCAGGCGGCGGCTTCGGTCAAACCGGGGGTGGAAGTTCTCCGGGACCGGGGATTTGACATTCTCAAAGGCAAACGCGTGGGCCTGCTGACCAATCCCAGCGGGGTGGACCGTGGGCTCGTGTCCACCATCGAGATTTTTCAAAAGGCCCCCGAAGTGAATTTGGTGGCGCTATACGGCCCGGAACACGGCGTGCGCGGCGATGTCTATGCGGGTGGAAAGGTGGCGGACAGCATCGACGAGAAAACCGGCCTGCCCGTCTTTTCTTTGTACGGAGCGACCCGCAAACCCACTCCGGAAATGCTCAAAGGCATCGATGTGATGGTCTATGATATCCAGGATGTGGGTACCCGTTCCTATACCTTCATTAGCACCCTGGGGCTGACGATGCGCGCCTGCGGGGAACTGGGTATCGAGGTGGTGGTGCTCGACCGGCCCAATCCGCAAGGGGGCCTGAAAGTGGAAGGATGCCTGGTGGAACAGCCCTGGTTCTCGTTTGTCAGCCAATACGAGATTCCCTATCTCTATGGACTGACGGTAGGGGAATTGGCGCAGATGATCAACGAAGAGGGGATGAACCGCGACCAAAAAGGGGACCAACCCCATATCAAATGCAAACTGACCGTGGTCCCGATGGAGGGCTGGACGCGAGATATGTTGTACGCGGACACCGGCCTGCCCTGGATTTTGCCCTCCCCCAACATTCCTACCCCGGATGCCGCCAAGAACTATCCCGCCAGCGGGCTCTGCGGGGAACTCTATGGCTTTATCCAGGTGGGGATTGGCTATACCCTGCCTTTCGGTGTCTTCGCCGCCGAGTGGATAGATGCCGAAAAACTCAAAGCCCGGCTGGATTCCTACGACCTGCCCGGAACGGCTTTCCGTGTGATTCATTACAAGCCGATGAGCGGGTCCTGTGCGGGAAAAATCATTCACGGGGTGCAGTTCTTTTTCACGGATTATGAGGCGGCCTGCGTGACCCTGACACAGTTCTATGTGATGCAGGCGTTGGCGGAACTCTATCCCGACAACAAGGCGCTCCAGCCGTCCCGCAAGGTGGGGCTTTTCGACAAATGCTGCGGCTCCGACCGGGTACGTACTTTGTTCGCGAAACGCCACAAAGTGGCGGACATCACCCTCCTGTGGATGAGTGCCGCCGACTCCTTCCGCAAAGCCTCCGAGAAATACTGGTTGTACTGAGTTGAGAATTTTTTATAACTTTGTAAGTTAAAAAGGAATTTGATGCGCTTTAGGAACATAGGGCTTTTGATGGCGGTGGTCTGCGTGACCGCCTCCTGCCAATTGTTTTCTTCCATCCTGCACGACGATTCGGTTGTGGCCAAGGTGGGGGAGCACAAGTTGTACAAGAGCGAGGTGGTGAAACTCATTCCGACCGGCCTTCCCGAGCAGGACAGTCTCTCGATGGCCCGCCAGTACATCAATTCCTGGGCATCCGACCATATCTTCCTGGATGTGGCGGAGCAGCAACTTTCTCCGCAGGAGCAGGATGTGAGCGAGGAATTGGAGAACTACCGCCGCTCCCTGCTGCGTTACCGTTACGAGCAACTCTATGTCGCCCAGCGTCTTTCCCGCGAGGTGTCGGACGAAGAGGTCAAGGCCTATTATGAGGCGCATTTGAAGAATTATATGCTCGATTTGCCCATTGCCAAGTGCCGGATTCTGCGGATTTCTTCCGAATCCCCCCACAAAGAGCACCTCAAAGGCTTGCTGACCACCGATGACCCTTCCTTGCTGGCCGAGTTGGATACCCTCTCTTATGTGCTGGCCGAGAAATATATTGATCATTCCTCCGAATGGATGAACCTGGTGGACATCGGACGGCAGGTGGGCGTGGACTACGGCACCATCTTGTCGAAGATGAACCGCAACTATGCTGAAGTGGACGATGAGTCCGGCCGACTCTATATGATTTATTTTGTGGACTATATGCGCTCGGGCTTGCAGGCTCCGCTGGAGTTCTGCCGGCAGTCCATCAAAGAGACCCTGCTCTCGCTGCGCAAGCGGAAATTGATTTTGGATCTAGAGCAGGAACTGCTCGAACAGGCGCGTCAAAATGGAGATTTCGAGATTTATGAAGAAGAAAAGAAGTAGTTTTATCCTCTTGGCCTTGCTTTGCGGGCTCTTGTCGGCCCCGGCCTTGTCGGGTCAGCAATACCCCGACGGGCTGATTGACAAGACGGTGGCGGTTGTCGGCAACGAAATGATTACCATCAGCCAGATTGAGCAGGAAGTGCAGATGATGCGGGCGCAGGGAATGTCGTCCGACCGCAATATCCGTTGCGAATTGTTGGAACAGATGCTCGTGACCAAACTCTTCCTGATGCAATCACGCATCGACTCCATCAAGGTCAACCAGGATATGGTGGAAAGCGAATTGGCCAACCGCGTCGCCCAGGTCAAGACTTCGCTGGGCGGCGAGAAGGAGGTGGAAGAATATTTCGGAAAATCCCTCTACAAAATTCGTCAGGAGTGGCGGAAAAACATTGAAGAGCAGTCGCTGACCCAGCAGATGCAGTCGAAAGTGGCGCAGGCGATTGACGAAATCACCCCCCTCGATGTCCAGCAAATGTTGGATACGACCAAGAAAGAAGACCTCCCCATTGTGCCAGTCAAGTTCAAACTCAGCCAGATTTGTATTTACCCCGACCGCGAAGCGGCCAATATGGCCTGCCGGGAGCGCTTGCTGGCTTTGCGGGAACGCATTATTGCCGGTGAAAGTTTCTCGATGCTGGCCCGTCTCTATTCCAAGGACCCGGGCAGCGCCCGCAAAGGCGGAGAATTGGGAATGGCTTCCAAATCCATTTTCTGGCCGGTTTTCTCGGATGCGGCGATGTCCCTCAAGCCCGGTATCGTCTCCCAGATTGTTGAGACCCCCGATGGTTTCCACATTATCCAGGTGATTGAGAAGAAAGGCGATATGTTCAACGCCCGTCACATTCTGCTCAAACCCGAATATACCAGCGAAGACCGGGAAAAGGCCTTCAAGACCCTCGACAGCCTCAAGACGGAAATCGAAAACGGCGCGGTGACCTTCTCGCTGGCCGCGAAATTCTATTCCCAGGACCCCGCCACCCGTACCAACGGCGGACAGATGTGCGACCCCCAGACGGGCTCCGTCTATTTTGAAATCGACCGGCTCAAACCCCAGGATTACGAAGCCATCCGCTACTTGGCGGAAGGAGGGATTTCCAAGCCCATCGAGTCCTTGGATAACGAGGGACGCAACGGCAATACGGTCTATAAACTCATTCGTCTGGACAAGTCTGTTCCCGCCCACCCGGCGTCTTACGAGAATGATTATGACCTGCTGTCCAATATGGCCAAGCAGAAAAAATCAATGGAAGCCATTGATAAGTTCATCAACGAGAAAATCGCCTCGACGCATATCATCATCGACCCGCTGTTCAAGGATTGCGCTTTTGAGCGGGAAGCCTTCCATACCAAAATCCGTCCTTGAAGTATTTCCGTACCATACTCCTGGTGGCATTCTGCTTGCTGATGGGCCTGTCGGTGCTGTCGGCGGGGAAATCTCCGGCCGCTTCGTCGGGCGAGGCCCCCGTGCGTGCCAAGTCTTCCCAATCGGCTGCCGCTTCCAAGGATGAGCCGGAGGACAGCATTGTCCGCCTGCTGCGGGCTCTCAGTTTATATTCCATCGACATTGAAGGGGCGACCGTCCGCAAAGCGTTCGGTACGCAGGAAGACCCCGTTACGTTCCTTCACAACAACACCTACCTGATTTGCGATACGGCCTATTGGTATGTGGACGAAAGCCATATCAACGCCATCGGGCACGTGAAAATCCTGCAGGAGCGCACCCAGTTGACCAGCGACAAACTGGTATATTGGGTGGACAAGGATTTGGCGGAGTTCCGGGGTTCGCTGGTGCAGTTGCAGGACGAAGACCACAACGTCCTCCGCACCCGCTACTTGGACTACAACACCAAGGACAGCGTCGCCGTCTTTACCAAAGGCGGTTCGATGCGCGACAAGGACGGACAGTTGATTGAAAGCGAGGACGGCACCTATGACTCCAAAATCAAGGTGTTCACTTTCGAGAACGATGTCAATATGTTCACCGACTCTATTTTCATCAAGACGGCCTCCCTGGTCTATGAGTCCGATCGCGATTTCGCGACCTTCGGCTATGAGACCGATGTATGGAAAGATGAGAATATGTTGTCCTCCAATGCCGGTTGGTACAACCGCAGGGACAGTCTCTTCTTTTTCCGCCGGGACGTGCATATGATGAACGACGACCAGGAGGGGTGGTGCGATACCTTGTACTATTACCGCAACAGCGGCAATTTGCAGATGCTGGGTCACGTGCAGGTGAGCGATACCACACGCAATACTTTTTCGCTGGCGGGACGGATGGACTATGTGGACTCCCTCTCGCAAATTACGCTCTACGACGATCCGGCCGTGATGATGCTGACGGAGGAAGAAAACAGCCCGGCCGATTCACTCTGGTTCGGCGCCGACACGATGATTTACCGCGCGGTGTACCGTTTTAACCTGGATGAAGCGGTGGTGAAAACCTCCCAGGCCCGTCTGGACGGAATCAATGTCGACCCCGTAGGGGAGTACCGCAAGCAGGCTGCCAAGACCAAGGCGGAACAGGCGGCCAAGTCGGCGGAGGACGACCCCAACAGCGCGGCTGCCGCCGCCAAACGACGGGAAGCCTATTTGGCCGCGCAGAAGGCCAAGAAGCAGCCCAAGGCAGCGGTTCGTGATACCACGGCGGCGCGCGACACTACGGTGGCGGAAGGAGTAAAAGCTGCAGCGGATACCACGGCGGTGGAAGGAGCTGCGATGGCAAAGCCGGGCGCTGACTCGACGGCGATAACGCCTCAGGCAGCCGATACAACGGCCGTGAAGCCAGCCGCCGATTCGACCGCTGTGAAGCCAGCCGCCGATTCGACGGCTTTGAAGCCTGGCTCCGACTCGACTTCTCGCGCGGAAGGCCCGCGTGACAGCACCCGCATCGGCTTCCTGACGGCGATCCGGAATGTCAAAATGTTCCGCGAAAAAATGCAGGTCAGTTGCGACTCGCTCGAGTATAACGATGTGGATTCCCTGGCGCGTATGTATATCAACCCCGTGATTTGGAACGAAGGAAACCACCAATATTCGGCGGACAGCATCTATGCGCTCATCCGTAACTATGGGATGGAAAAGGCCAACCTGCTGTCCAATTCCTTTATTGCCATCCGCGAAGATTCCCTCCATTTCGACCAGATTAAATCGACGGAAAGTGTCGCCTATTTCGAGGATAACGTGCTGGCTCGTTACGATGCGCTCGGCGGGGCCAATGCCCTCTTCTATATTGAGGAAAAAGGCTCCCTGGCGACCGTCAACACCAAAGAGACCAAGATGATGTCCTGTCTTTTCAAGGACAGGACCATTGAACGGGTGTATTACTTCGATGCCCCCAAGAGCAATGCTTACCCGACCTGCCAGATGTCTATGGAGGACCAGCGGCTCAAGGGATTCAACTGGGATGAAAGCCGCCGCCCGCGTTCCCGCAAGGATGTGACGGCCTTGCCCTTCAAGCCGACGCAGCGCCAGGCCTATGCCGCCCGTCCGAGAGCCTCTTACCGTCACTCCGAACGCTACTTCCCCGGCTATATCAAGCATATTTATGAACTCATTGCCCGCGGGGATTCGCTGGAGCGTGTCCGTGAGCGGCAGAAGATACGCAGGGACTCCCTGGCCCGTAAAGCCCGTATCGATTCCCTTGCCCGTGCGGACAGCCTGGATAAGGCCATTCATCTGGCCGACAGCCTGGCCCGTCTGGACTCTCTGGCGAACGCCGATTCCCTCAAAAAGGTGGAAGACGCCCTTAAAAAGGCGCAGGCGGACAGTGTCGCGGCCGTGTTGAAAGACAGTGTAGCCCGTGCTGACAGTATAGCAGCATCGACGCCGTTGAGCAAGAAGGAATTACGCGCAAAACAGCGGGCGGAACGCATTGCGGCGGCCAAGGCGAAACGCGAGGCCGACAAACTGGCGGCTGCAGAGCGCCGTCGTCAGCGGGAAGCCAGGCGGGAGGCCCGATGGGCGGAACTGGACAAGCGCGATTCCATCAAAGCCGCGCAGAAGGCTGAGAAAGCCTTGCAAAAAGAGCGCGAACGCAAACGCAAGCAACTGGAGCAGCAGCGCAAAGAAGAAGAACGCGAAGAGCGTCAGATCCAGAAATATATGGACGCCCTTATCAAAGAGCGCGAACGCCGCGCCGCCAAATTCTCTCCCGCTCCCGACGGTGCTCCCGGGGATGAATCCGCCGGCAATTCTGCCGGTACTCCCGAGGGCTCTTCTGCCGGCGAGTCCCTTACTCCTTGACGCAGCGGACGGAGGCGGCGCCGTTGAGGTAACTGGTGCCGTTGAATTTGGCACTCACGCCATCGGCCGTCATCGTATAAGCAGAACTGCCATTCAGGGTGCAGGACCAGACTTTTACATTTGTCTTGACCTTCACCAGATTGCCGTCCTTGTCGTAATAGCCGGCGGCGGGATAGGTCAGCATACGGTCAGCCATTCCCGCGAGCGTTGAGCCCAAGTCGGAAACAA
>CADAFY010000060.1 GCA_902787255.1 uncultured Bacteroidia bacterium | reverse complement strand
CGGAGAGGTCAACGTAGAAGTGAACGATGGCGGACCGGATACTGGGGAAGACGATGTGACCGGCGTTGTAGAAGAGCGCATCAAACTGCTCTGCGACGGCGGCGTGCAAATCTATTGGCCCTATAGCGAGAACTGGGACGGAGAGAGTCTGCCCATCGTCACATTCGACCCGGGAGACGGCCTTGACACCAACATAGGCTGGCAGTTGGCACCCGACGGCTCCCTCGCCGAGGAAGTTACTGTGGATGAAACGATGGCTAAAAACGGCTGCGTATGGGTCATCAACAGCAACGAAGACTGCGATTTGCTTCCGCTAAGTTACATTCGCAAAACCGACCCCGACTGGGGCCTGCCCGATCACGGGACCATCGTCGTGGGAACGCCGCAGGCGATGCCAACAAGCCGCACCGAAGGCACCAAGGCCTCAACGAAGAGCAAGACCCTGCTGCTCAAAAAGTTCACCGCCAAACGTCATTTTGATAATTGGTTCTCGGGCGGTTCTGAATTTTTCGTGAAAATAGGTAAGGTAGAAGATTTCAAGGCAACGACCGAGGCGGAAATGTTGCTTTACAAGCCCAGCATCACGGACTTTATGGTAGCGGTCAAGCGTAAAGATATTGGCAAAGAGTTGGATTTCAACGCCCTGCTGGTTTCCGAATGGACTGACCAACTTTCTATGTGCGCCTTCTTGATTACCGAAGATGACGGCGGAACCATCACCAAATGGGACTGCAATGCCGTGGTCAAAATCAATTCCAAGAGTTTCGGCTTTGAAATCAGCATCCCCATCAACTCCAAAGACGATATCGTCTGGCGCGGCCAACTGAGCGGCAAGTACATCAACGCCACCGCCAACCTCACCGGACACTTCGGCGATGTCGACCTAATCTTTGAAGTCGTGGAATACTAATCTGCTTTGAGGACCATTTCGCAGCGGGGACAGTCGAAGTCGAGGCGGAAACGACGACCATTGTTCTCCAAAAAGAGCGGAGCGGCCGAGGCGAAGCCCTTGCGGGGCATTGAAGAATCCGAGCCCTTGCCAGGCGTCATTGAGGCGGAGGAACGCTGGCGATGGGGGCAGAGGCCCAGTTCGTGACGGAGACAGTAGCGGGTACGCATCAGTTCGGCATCCGGCTGGTGCTTCAGTTCGAACGCGTTGATCGGGACCTGACTTTCGCTTTCTTTTCCGGCGGCGGGACGGCAGACGGAAGCAGCCAGGGAATTGGACAGATTGGCTTTGTAGGAAAAGTCAGAAGCCGAAATACGGGCCAAAGGCTTGGCGTGGTGGAGCGGACGGGCGTGAACGGCTTGCGCATCCAACTGTTCGCAAAGTTGACGGCGAAGTTCGTTGAGCGTCGCTACGGAGAGCAAAGGAAGGAGGCCTGTCGGTTCTCCCGAATAGCGGCACACATAATACCCCGTAGTCTTGGATAATTGGGATTGGAACAGCGAACTCATCCGTTCCTGATTGGATGCGAGCGGAGCTTCAAAGGTCTTTTGCGTAACAGCCTCCCTACTATCCTCGCTAACAGCCTTTGCAACAAGCATCCAACGCTGTGATACAGGCTCATAGTTCAATTCCGGCAAGGAAATCACGACCTGTATCCACCTCCGCGCGCCCGCCGCCAATTGTTTCTCGAAAACCAGATCGAGATTGCGGTATAAGCGTGCTCCAATGTACAAGCCCGCCGACGGTCTGTCCCCCATCTTAAAGCCTTCAATATCGCCCGAACGGCTCACGAAGGAAAGCCCGTCCCCGGGATGCAGGACCGCCCGTTCCCCCTTTTCGTCGACCACCTCCAGCGTCCGACGGGAAAAATGACGCACCGTACCGAGGTATTCCCCCATTCCTTTCGGTGCATCCATCGAGGACCAACCGCCCTCCCGGTCACTTGGATCCGCCGATCGCCCGGCCGTCCCCTTTTTTCCATCCAGATACAATTGGGTATAGCCCCGATTGAATGTTTTGTCCAACTGAGGAACGAAACGAGTTTCCACACGCCCGAACGAAGCCCTTTGAAATTCGTCGGGACGGGCGGCAATGAACGCATCCAGCGCCTGCGAATAGGCCGTCACGACATTGCGCACATAGGATTCATTTTTCAAGCGCCCCTCGATTTTGAAGGAACTCACCCCTTCCGCCGCCAGGTCTTCCAGACGCGACAGCAGGTTCAAATCCTTGAGCGACAGCACGGCCTTGTCTTTCAACATCGCCCGACCCTTTTCATCATACAAGGTATAGCGGGAACGGCAGGCCTGCACACACTCCCCCCGATTGGCGCTTCTTTCGCAAAGCGCCTCTGACAAATAGCATTGACCGCTGTAACAGACGCACAAAGCCCCGTGAACAAAACATTCGAGTTCCACCCCCGTTGTTGCGGTCGCCTCCCGGATGCTCCGGATTTCGCGCAACGATAGTTGCCGCTCCAAAATCAAACGCGAAAAGCCGGCCTCTGCATAGCGACGGGCCGAATCGGCATCCCGAATCGCACATTGGGTGGACGCGTGCAAGGGAACAGTTATCTCTCCCTTCGCCGCCAAGGCCAGTAACGAGAGGTCCTGCACAATCAACGCATCGACACCCGCCTCCTGCAGAGCACGCACGAGTTCCGCAACAGCGGACAACTCGTGCTCATAGACCAGCGTATTGACAGCCGCAAAAATCCGGGCACCATAGCGATGGGCGTACGCGCAGAGTTTTGCAATGTCCTCTACGCTGTTGCCCGCATCCTTCCGGGCGCCGAAAGAAGATCCTGCAATATAAACCGCGTCGGCACCGCAGTCAATGGCTGCAATGCCGACGGATAGGTTCTTGGCAGGCGCGAGAAGTTCAAGTTGGCGCATCCCGGCCCCGGATTAATTATTTTTTCAGAATGTTGATGGTCTCTTTGATTTGAGCGGCATCTTTGGCGTTCGGAGAAAGTGCGAGATACTGCTGGAAGCACTCAATCGCCACTTTCTTGTTGTCCAACTTCGTGCAGGCATTGCCGGCAATCTTGTAAGCGGTCGGATTGGGCTCATAATCAATGGAGGTCATCGCATCATCATAAGCACGGTTGAAGTTGCCGGCCTTGTAAGCGGCGTTGGCCTTCTTCTGGTACAGTTTAGAAAGCTGTTTCGCAGCAGCCTTTTCTTCGCCCAGCCCCATCGCAACCTTAAACGCGTCTTCAGCGGCGTCCACATTACCGGCCATATTCTGGGCCTGGCCCAGGTTGAGCGCGGCTTTGCCGTTCTGAGGGTCGAGTTCGAGAGCTTTCTGATAGGCGTCTGCGGCACCGAGGGCATCTTTGTCCTTCAACAATTGGTTGCCTTTCGCAACATAGACCGTAGGAATCAAGGATTTCACCTCCTCGACTTTTTCGGCATCCTCGTATTTGGTCGCCACTTCGAGGGAAAGTTTCAACTGGTCATAAGCCTTGTCGTATTCTTTGTCCTTCAAGAAATCCTTGGCGATGGACAAAGTGAAGTTTACGATGTTGGTCTTGCAGTTCTCAATCAGAGCGTTGCGCTGACCGTCGGCGTCTTCTTCGCAAGCCTCAGCTTGCTTGAGAGCCTCTTGGAAACCCTTGAGAGCAGCCGCTTTATCGGCCTGAACGAGACCGGCAGCATTGTTATAAGCTTCTGTCGCTTTTCCCAGATCCTGGGCTGAAACCGCCAGCGAAATCATCGCTGCGGCAACCATAAGAAAAATCTTTTTCATACTCTTCTTTTTTTATTATTTGGTTTAATTTTCGCATTTCTCCGGGAGATACTTTCTCCCTTCAACCTGCGAAGTTAGTAATTTTTATTGTAAATTTGCAAAAATTAAACCACAAGCGGATGAGAAAGTCAAATTTTTCGCGATGGATATGCCTGGGTCTGGCGGGATTGATGTCCCTCGGACTGGGTGCGCAGACCTCATCCATCCCCGAGCTGAAGACGGATAAGTCTATCGTCAAGGGACAGTTGGAGAATGGAGTGCGTTACGCCCTTTGGCCGGATGCAACCTTCAAAAACTGTTTCACCATCAGTTTGGTTCAGAAAGACAGCATTTGTTTTCAAGAAAAATTCAACGCCAGCCGCAAAAGCTTCGCCATCGATTCCGTCTTTTACCGGGCTTTCTCCACGACACGGGAAGCCATCGCCGCCCACCCGGAACAATTCGGATGCGACAACACCCTGCTCTTTGTCACGGGGGATTTCAAAAAAGAGGATATCCTCGCCCGGATGCAGCATCTTTCCGTGGTCCTCCCCGCCCATCAGTCTGAATGGAAAAGAGCGGAAAGACCCGCTTGGGAAAACAAAGAGCCCGTCCTTCTTGCGGATAAAACAGATGACGGGCATACCATCTTGACCTACAAACTCTATATTCCCGCCCCCGACGAGCAACTGAATGCCACGATTATCCCGACCATCGAAGAGCGATCCTGGTTGATGTTCGGCCGGATTGTGGAAAGAAGGGTGGAATGCGCGTTGAAAGCCGAAGGCATCCCTTACGGGGGCGTCAGCACCCGGTTCAGAGCGGCCCGAGGATTAGAGAATCACCATCTTTTCACCTTGCAGACGGTCGTTTTCCCGGAAAATAAAGTCAAAACGGCAGAGAGGATTTGCCGGGTACTGGAAGATTTGCGCTCCGGACAAGTCAGCGAAGGGGAAGTAGAAGCCGCGTCCAAGGCTTATCTTTTCGGTCGTTTCGACCGACAGTTGCGTCCCGTCACCCCCGCGATGCAAACCCTCCGTCTGTTCCGCGCCTATCTCTATCACACCGATTTAGCTTCCGACCGGGAGAAAACCGAATTCTTTACCTCCAGAAAATATTTTCCAAGCGAAGACAAACAGCGTTTTGATCGTTTTGCCTCCCGTTCCGTGCGAATTCCCGCTTTGGGAAAGGATGGGGAACTTTCTTTCACGCTTGACAGCGCCCCTTGCACAAGTACTCCCGTCTTGCATTTTAAAGACACTTCCTATTTTGCAGAAAAAAACAAGGCTTGCAAAATCACGCGCACCCTCACAGAAGGGACGACAGGCGGCTCCCAGTATTTCTTTGAAAACGGGACACGCGTCATTTATAAGAAAATGGCCTGTGGACGCCGGGTGTATTTCTCTTTTATCTTCGATGACGGAATGGCCCGGTTGACCGATACGGAAGGCGCCGCTTGGCTGGAAGACATCTTTTATGCCGGACAAGTGAACGGATACCGGATGAAAGATTTTATAGCCCTGCTGGCCGCCGGCGGCATCGACCTGCAATTCTCCGCCTCCCACTCCGCGCTTATGCTCTATGGAAGTTGCGAAGATAACAAAGTCAGTGCGTTGCTCAAAGCCCTGATTGCGATGACGGGACACTGGCGAGTGAATGAAAATGATTGGGAATACATCACGCGCTGCGCCCAGATTCCTTCCTACAAAGACCCGGTCCAACAGGCCCGCTTACAGATTTCACGCAAACTGCATCCCAATTATGCCTGGGATATGGACAAGACCCAAGTAACCCCTTCCGAGAATGCCCTCCGCGAAGTGGCCGGACTGATTCGGGGCTGCTTCCGCAGCACGCAGCACGCCACCCTGTTTCTGCAAGGAGACATTCCGACACGGCGTGTCGCCTCCAAGTTGCGGCAGTTTATGAACCAATTCCCCGTGGATGGCAGACAAGAGCATCGCAACCGCGCATCGATGCTGACCATATCGGGTACGATTCGTGTGGGAGACATTGCGCCTGAAAAGCGTATGTTGATTGCTAGTTCTTTTGACTACCCGACCGGATTGGACCATCAATTGGCCAAAGAAATCGCCATCGCCCTCGCACAGGACCGCCTGCAAGTAAATCTAGCCGGCATAGGCGTCAAATGCCGTATCCGGGAGAACATCCTCTACCAACCGGTCGAGAATGCGGAAGTCATCTTGCAATTGTCAGGTTCCAGTATGGAGGCCCTGCGCATTGTCAACGAGACCTTGCGGGAAATGGGGAATGGGAAAATTCCGGAGGCCGCCTTCAAGGGAGCCATCGATGAAATTCTCTCCCGCGCCCGGGCGCAGGAAAATTCACCTTTCTATTGGAGAGACATCATTTTCAACCGCCTGGTCTATGGAAAAGACTACCACAACCGGGTGAAAGACCGCCTGGACAAACTTACGCGGGAAGAAGTCCGCCGTTTTTGCGCACAATGGGCGGAGGCCGGCCGCGTAGAATATGTATTGGAATAATGGCGCAGCGACCCTCTTTTATTCAGATAGATGACGTGCTGGTCAGCGAAGAGGTGCTGACGACCTGCTTCGCCTGCGACTACGCCCGTTGCAAAGGCGCCTGCTGCATCATCGGGGACAGCGGGGCACCCTTGGAAGAGAGCGAAACCGAAGCGTTGGAACGCAACTACGCGCATTATTCCGCCTTGATGGGTTCCGGCGGCCGGGAGGCAGTACAGAAGAAAGGATTCTTTGAAATCGACCGAGACGGGGACTTGGTCACGCCGTTGGTCGAAGGATCCGAAGAATGCGCCTTCTGCCACTTCGACGGCGAGGGCAACTGTCTATGCGCGATTGAGTGCCAATGGATGAAAGGGAAGGGAAATTTCCGCAAGCCCATTTCCTGCCAACTCTACCCTATTCGCCTGACGCGGCTGTCCAGCGGGCTGACGGGGGTCAACCTGCATCGCTGGGATATCTGTAAAGATGCGTTTGCCAAAGGGGAAGCCGAAGGCATCCGTGTCTATCAATTCCTGCGCGGGCCCCTTATCCGCTATTTCGGGGAAGAGTTCTACGAAGCCCTCTGCCAGGCCGCCCGATGGATGGAACAGGAGTGAGAGCCCGGCGAACGGTTGCTCAACGGCTTCCCTTTACGAAATCCAAATATAGCGAATGATATAGAAGAGCATCACGCCGCTGACAATCAATTTGATGCCCGTCCCGAGCACAAAACCCAGGAAAGCGCCCAACGCGGCTTTGACAGACCCTTTTTCATCGTTTTTGGCAAAGACATATTCGCCGATAAAAGCCCCGGCCAATGCGCCCGCAAGCATACCTATGGGTGTAAAGAAAATGCCTGCTAGCAGTCCGATAAGGGCGCCCCACGATGCTTCCTTGTGTCCGCCCGTCGCTTTGGCAATCCACGCAGGGAACAGATAATCAAACAAGGTGACGACCGCCGTAACTCCCAGCCAGATAAACAAGGTCGTGGTCGTACAGCCCCCGGCAAAATAGAGCAGCAGAATCCCCAGCCAACTCAAAGGCGGCCCCGGCATCGCCGGCACAATGCTCCCTATCACCCCCAGAATGCCCAAAATAACGGCAAAAACTTCCAATGCTTCCATACCGCAACAAAATTTTTCCGAAAGATAAGAATTTTTATCTATCTTTGCACTCCCCTCCCGCCTTGGTGGTGGAATGGTAGACACGAGGGACTTATGCGAATTTGAGTGCTCTCTCTGAAAAGAGAGATGTAGAATGCCGTAAATTCAAGGAAACCTTAACAGGTCGCGCTGAAGGCAATCTTGAGCCAAGCCTCCCGACGGAGGAAGGTGCAGAGACTAGACACGGCACACCTAAAGGGCCCTGCCCCACGGTGAAGGAATAGTCCAGACCACAAACAATGCGCGACGTGCGCATAAATGGTGGCGAAAGCCATAGTGGTACGAAAATCCCTTGGACCGAAAGGTCTGTGCGGGTTCGAGTCCCGCCCGAGGCACCAAAATAAAAGCCAACTTGCTGATAAATAGTAAGTTGGCTTTTTGACACTCCGATTTTTGGCGACTTTTTGGCGACTTATTCCAAGTTTGTCATTTTTTACTTCCCGAAGCCGTTCTTCAGGAACTCCACCAGCG
>CADAFY010000059.1 GCA_902787255.1 uncultured Bacteroidia bacterium | reverse complement strand
CCGCTTCGGCCTGCGGGATGCCGGCAACATCTACGGCCGCCTGACCAATTCCACGCAGGGCGTGTTCGAAGACCGGGTCGCCGCCCTGGAAGGGGGTGTCGCCGGCTTGGCGGTCGCCTCCGGCGCTTCCGCGATCACCTACGCCCTGCAGAACATCGTCCAGAACGGGGACCACATCGTAGCGGCGGACAATCTCTATGGCGGTTCCTACAACCTGATTACGCACACCCTCGCCACGCAGGGAATCACCAACACCATCGTCCGCATCAACGACCTGGCGGCGGTGGAGGCGGCCATCCAACCCAATACCAAAGTGATTTATGCCGAAACCTTCGGCAACCCCAACAGCGATGTGACCGATATCGAAGGGGTGGCGGCCGTGGCGCACAAGCACGGGATTCCGCTCATCATCGACAACACCTTCGGCACGCCCTACCTGATTCGTCCTTTGGAACACGGAGCGGATATCGTCGTCCATTCGGCCACCAAATTCCTCGGTGGGCACGGTACCAGCCTCGGCGGTGTCATTGTGGACGGCGGCAAGTTCGACTGGACCGCCCACCGCGAGAAATTCCCCACGCTGGGGCAGCCGGATCCTTCTTATCACAATATCGTCTTCGCCGATGTCGTCGGAGCAGCTGCGTATGTCACCCGCATCCGGGCCGTGCTGCTGCGCGACACAGGGGCGTGTATCTCGCCCTTCAATGCCTTCATCCTGCTGCAAGGCGTCGAGACGCTGAGCCTGCGGGTGGAGCGCCACGTGGAGAACGCCCTCAAAGTGGTGGATTTCCTGAGCCGCCATCCGAAGGTGGCCCGTGTCAACCATCCGTCCCTGCCTTCCCATCCCGACCACGCCCTTTATCAGAAGTATTTCCCGAAGGGAGCCGGTTCGATTTTCACCTTTGAAATCAAAGGTGGCCAGGAAGAGGCCTGGCGCTTTATCGACGCGCTGAAAATCTTTTCCTTGCTGGCCAATGTGGCGGATGTCAAGAGTCTGGTGATTCACCCCTACACCACCACCCATTCCCAACTCTCGCCCGAAGAACTGGAGCAACAGCACATCACCCCGTCCACCGTCCGTCTGAGCATCGGCACCGAGCATATAGACGACATTCTGGACGATTTGAAACAGGCCTTTGATGCCATATAGTACACCTTTATCGTAAGTTTTCTATTCATTTAATCCTCAAAAAAAGTTACAACCCATTATGAAAAAGATAGCCCAACAACTGACCGACTTAATCGGTAACACCCCCTTGCTTGCCCTGAACAAATTCTCTGCGAAAAGAGGCATAGCCACCCCCGTCGTCGCCAAAGTGGAATATTTCAACCCCGGCGGCAGCGTCAAAGACCGCATCGCGCTGGCGATGATAGAAGAAGCCGAGCAAAAAGGCATTCTCCAACCCGGTGCCACGCTGATTGAACCGACCAGCGGCAATACCGGAGTAGGACTTGCCTTGGTCGCCGCCGTGAAAGGATATCATCTGATTCTGACGATGCCCGAGACGATGAGCGTCGAGCGCCGCAATCTCGTCAAGGCCTATGGTGCCGAGGTGCGCCTGACGCCCGGCAAGGACGGAATGCCCGGCGCCATCCGCGCGGCGCAGGAACTTCGTGACGCCACGCCCGGCAGCGTCATTCTGCAGCAGTTTGAAAACCCCGCCAACCCCAATCGGCACTATCTGACGACCGGTCCGGAAATCTGGCGGGACACCGAAGGACAGGTTGACATCTTCGTAGCAGGCGTCGGCACCGGCGGTACCGTTTCAGGCGTGGGAAAATACCTTAAGGAGCAGAATCCGAAGGTGCAGGTGGTGGCCGTCGAGCCGAAATCCTCTCCCGTACTCAACGGCGGCCCGAGCGGTCCGCACAAAATCCAGGGCATCGGCGCAGGCTTTGTCCCCAAGACCTATGATGCCGCCGTCATTGACGAAGTGTTCGATGTGGAAAATGACGATGCCATCCGCACCAGCCGCCAGGTGGGCCAAGAAGAGGGCTTGCTGGTCGGTATCTCCGCCGGCGCCGCGCTCTACGCTGCCTCGCAGGTCGCCCTTCGCCCCGAAAACCAAGGCAAGCGGGTGGTCGTCCTCCTGCCCGATACCGGCGAACGCTACCTGTCCACCGTCCTCTACGCCTTCGAAGACTATCCGCTGTAGCAGCGTAGCCGCCCGGATTGGCGAAGCCAAACGGATTCCCCCTAATAGGGGGTAGGGGGTTGAAGAAAGCCATGGTTCACAAAAAAAGAGACCATCCGGTCTCTTTTTTTGTGGAGCATAGGGGGGTCGAACCCCTGACCTCTAGATTGCGAACCTAGCGCTCTACCAACTGAGCTAATACCCCGATTCGGACTGCAAAGGTAGCAAAAAAATTTGTTTTTCTCCCGACTTGCCCTTAAATTTGTCAAATACTTGTAATTTTTGAACGACAATGAGCGCAAACACCACCGACATTCTCTCTCGTTTCTCTCTTGAAGGAAGCATTGAAAGCGTCAAACCCCTCGGAAACGGACTCATCAACGATACCTATAAAGTAACGACCTCCGCCGGAGCCCCCGACTATGTCCTGCAGCGCATCAACAACGCTATTTTCCAGGATGTGGAAATGCTTCAGCGCAATATCGAGGCGGTGACCCGCCACATCCGCGCCAAACTGGAAGCCGCCGGCGAGAGCGACATCGAGCGCAAAGTGCTTCGTTTTATCCCGCTCAAGGATGGTTCCGGCCAGACCTGGTGCTGCGTTGACGGCGCCTATTGGCGTGTGTCCGTCTTTATTCCCGACGCCTTTACCTACGATACGGTGGATCCGGTCTATTCGGAATTTGCCGGCCAGGCCTTCGGCCGCTTCGAAGCCCAACTGGCGGACATTCCCGACACGCTCGGCGAGACCATTCCCGATTTTCACAATATGGAATTCCGGGCCAAACAACTGCAGGACGCCATCGCCGCTGACAAGGCAGGCCGTCTCGCCAAACCCGAAGTCCAAGCGATGCTCGCCGACATCCAATTATATATAGAAAATATGTGCCTGGCGGAACGGCTCTATCGTGAAGGCAAACTTCCCAAACGCATCTGCCACTGCGACACCAAGGTCAACAATATGATGTTCGACGCCGAAGGTCACGTTCTCTGCGTCATCGATTTGGACACCGTGATGCCCAGTTTCGTGTTCTCCGATTTCGGCGATTTCCTTCGCACCGCCGCCAACGCCGTCGCCGAAGATGATCCCGCCATCGAGAAAGTCGCGTTCAAGAAAGATATCTTCGAGGCCTTCGCCCGTGGCTACCTCTCTTCCGCATCCTCCTTCCTGACCCCGGTCGAGAAAGAAAACCTGCCCTACGGCGTCATGCTGTTCCCTTTTATGCAGGCGGTCCGCTTTTTTACCGACTACCTCAACGGCGACATTTATTACAAAATTGCCTACCCGGAGCACAACTGGGTGCGCACCCGTAACCAGATGGCGCTCTTCCACAGCGTCCGTGCCAACGAGGCCTATATGAAAGAATTTATCCAATCGCTCTAAATTGATATGAAAAGCAAATTGTTTCTTTGCGCGACCCTGCTCGCCTTGCTCGTCTCCTGTACCAAAAAAGAAGGTCCTGCTTCCGAAGCCGGACTGATTACCCCTTCTTTCCTGTCTTTATCCTATGGCCAGGAAGCCAGAATTTCCGCGAATACCGCGTCGGCCCAAACCCTTTGGGTCGTGTCCGGCACTGGCGATGAAGGGGCTCCCGTGCAGATTATCAGCCAGGGTCCCGAAGGGGATAACGCGACTTTCGTGATTGTCAAAGCCATTGCCCAGAATGGTTCCGGCTCCGTGCAGTTGATGTCCCTGCAGGATTATTCCACCTTGGCATCCTGCGCCGTCACGGTCAACACCATCCAGATTAAGGATGTCGAACTGGAGCAGAACAGCGTCTCGTTGGTACTGCAACCCAAGGTCGGCGAGTCCAAGACCTATCAGATACAGGCGACGGTTAAGCCCGACAATGTGACCTTCCGGGAACTCAGTTACGAAAGCGAAAACCCGGCTGTTGCCAGCGTGGATGATTATGGTTTGATTACGGCCGTTTCCGAAGGGGAGACAAGGGTGTTCGTACGCACGCAGGACGGCAGTGACATTTCCAAGGAAATCATCGTCCGGGTGGTCCCGTCCGTGGAGAAACCGCTGGCCGTCGCTTTTGAGACCGTGGGGGATGTTAAATATCTGCCGGATATTCAAGTGGGGAAAAAGCAGACGGTCAATCTTTTGTGGCATCCCCTCAATGTGACCGAAAAGTCCTATACGATCACTTTCGAGCCGGAGGACTATGTCCGCGTCGTCGAACAGACGGAAGACTACTTTGTCATCAAGGCTTTGCGCTCGGGGACAGTGCTTGTGGGTTTGAAGAGTCCCTATTATCAAATCAAAGATGATGCCCGTTATACGCTGAACATTCAATCCGGCGATCCTTATCTTGAATGGGACTGGACCGGACTGGAACAGTATATCAACACTTTCTCCGGAATGGACTACTTGATGTTGTCATACAACGAGACGCCCAAAGTCAAACTCAAGGCCACTGCGTATAACATCTCCAATCCTTCCTATTCGTGGAGTTCAAATGCCGCGAAACTCGCCAATGATCAAAATGGATATTTTTGGGTATCGCAAGACGTGTCGTCAACGCCGAGTTATTACTATATCTATGCTCAATTGACAGGGAACGCGGGCTCGAAAATCCAATATGCCGTCCGCTACTACAAGGAGCCCAAACTGATTTTTGCGGACAATTTGAACGATAATCAGCCTATAACAAGCATTCAGTTTTCAGAGTCCAAGCGGCAAGAGGATGTGGTGTTTTATGTGAAAGCGACGGAAGGGGATAATCGGGCGTACTGCCGTCAGGTGATGTGCTACACACTCTCCAATTCCCTCACCGACTATGTCCGGCTGGAAAGAATGGCGAAGCTTGATGAGGAGAACCTGTACAGGGACCAATACTTCATCGCCCGCAAGAAGGCGCCTGCGTCCAAACGCACCGGCACCCTCACCGTCTGGCCCCTGGGCTACCCCAAACTCACCAAGACCATCGACATTACGGTAGAATAGTCGTCCCTACCGTTCGTGCGACATTTAGCGTAAAGTAGAACTACTTATTCTCAGCAGCATCTTCGCCCTTTTGCTGTGCCGGCGACTCGCCCTTTTGTTGTGCCTGAGCCCCGTCCTTTTGCTGTGAGCCTCCGTCTTTATAGAGGAAACGGCGGATTTTCATCGTGGCGGTCTTGATGAAAGGCTCCTTTTCAACCTGCACCTCCTTGATGCGGCTGTTGCGGTTGACGTGGGCGTTCACGAAGTCCAGAATGTCTTTCTTGCGCTTCTCCATTTCCGCCAGGAACTTGTCTTCATCGTCATAGTTCCAGTCCAGCACGTTGTCGTCAAAGTGGACCAGGGCGACAAGACGCCCGTTCTTCTCGACAACGAGCGACTCGTTCACACCGCTGATGTTGTTGATGACGCTCTCGATTTCCTCGGGATAAATGTTCTCGCCCGAAGAACCGATAATCACGCTGCCCAGACGGCCTTTGATGGAATAGCGGCCCCTCTTGTCCACGGTAGCCAAGTCGCCGGTATGGAACCATCCGTCGTCACTGAGGACCTGGCGGGTGCGGTGGTAATCTTTGTAATAGCCCATCATCACAGCGTCGCCCTTCACCACGATTTCACCCTCGCCCGTAGCAGGATTGACATTGTCCAGACGGACCTGAAGCGCCCAGGCGTGGATGCCGGTCGTACCGATATGCGTCTTAAACGGACTTGCATTGCAGATGAGGGGGGCGACTTCTGTCATACCGTAACCGATGGCATAAGGGAAGCCGGCCTTGGCCAGAAAGCGTTCCACCTCCTCGTCCAGTTTTGCACCGCCGATGCCGAAAAACTTGATGCGTCCGCCGAAAGTGCCTTTGAGTTTCATTCCGACCAACCAATACAGCAGGGAAGGGAAACTCTTTTGCAGGCCTTTGAGGAAGCGGCTCTTTTCTATGGTCGGGACGATGCTGGAACGATAAATTTTCTCGATGACCAGCGGAACGGAGAGCATAATGGTGGGCCTGAGTTTCTTGAAGGCGGGCAATAGCACGGCAGGGGTGGGCGCCTTGCTCAGGTACCAGGTCATAGCACCGACCGAGAAAGCGTAGAGCATACCGACACTCATTTCGTAGGTATGGGCCAACGGCAGAATGGACAGGAACACATCGTGGCGGTGAGCGGGCTGCGCTTTCCAGGACGCCAGTATGTTGGCGCAGAAATTACGGTGCGTCAGCATCACGCCTTTGGCGGCGCCCGTCGTGCCCGAAGTGTAAATCAGGCAGGCCAAATCGTCAGAGAGCGGTGTCTTGATGCGGCCGTCGCAGGTGTAGGCAGCGTCTTCGGCCTTGAGGATGCTCAAGTCGTCCGTTGCAATAACGATATGGAGTTTTTCAATTAAATCCGCCGGGACCTTGGAGAACAACTTCTTGGAGACAAAAAGTGCCTTGGTACCGGAATGGGTAAGGATATTCCGAATCTCGTTTTCGCTCAACTCGGTGAGCATCGGAACGGCAATGCGCCCGAATGCGGTGATGGAAAAGAAGGCCACCGCCCAGTTGGGCATATTTTGGGAGAAGATGGCGACTTTGTCGTTGGGGTTGATGCCGAAATTGGACAGCAGGCGCGAGATGCGTCGGCAGACTTCTTTGAACTCTGCATAGTTATATCGTCCATCTTCCTGACCTACAATGCCGTAAGCGGGACGCTTGGCGTACTTGCCGGTTGCGTAGGAGAATACTTCTGCCAGTGATTGGAAATCGTGCTTCATAATCAGGACTCGTCAGGTTTTGCGCACGGAGGCGCGAAAGGCTAATGGGTTCGGTAGTTTTCGGGATGTCGGGCCGTCAGATGCATATCTTCGTACATCTGCTGGATGCGGAGCATATCGGCTTTGGCGTCATCAGTCAACTCCACTTTCTGTCCTCGGCCGATGCGTTTGGTGCCCCAGTCGAAATAGCCCAGATAGACGGGAATTCCCGTTTCCTTGGCGATGAAATGGAATCCCGTTTTCCAGCGGGCGACAGGTTTGCGCGTTCCTTCCGGCGCGAGCGCAAGGTGGAAAGTCTTGTCTTTTTCCATCTCGGCAATGATGCTGCGGACCAGTTTCGTGGGGCTGGTTCGGTCGACCGGGATGCCGCCCATCGCCCGGATAATCCACCCGAGCGGGGGGAAGAACATTTCTTTTTTGACCATACATTTGGCATTTCCGCCGACGGAGGTATAGTAGAGATAAGAAATGAAAAAGTCCCAAATCGTGGTGTGGGGCACGCCCAGGATGATACAACGATCTTCCGGTACGGGGGGCTCTACGGCTGTCCAACCGAGAAGATGGAGCAATTTTCCGCAAATTTTGGCTTTACAACTCATAGAATATTCTTTCAATATATAATCAAGCCCAAAGTTAGTGATTTTTGGAGAAAATTCAATAGCAAATATGATTGCGCCTCGGATAAGCGAATAAATTTGCTTATCTCTCGGCTTTTGTCTAAATTTGCGAGCTCTTCGATGATTGAAGATAACTTTAACATTTGTGATTATGAAGTACGTATGTTCTGTTTGCGGTTACGAGTATGACGAGGCGGTCGAGGGAACTCCTTTCAATGAACTTCCCGAAGATTGGACCTGCCCCCTCTGTGGCGTCGGCAAGGAAGATTTTGAAGCGGCCGAATAAGTTTCTTTTCAGCCGATTATCAAGATGAATCAGTTAGAGGAAGCGAGGGCGCAGATTGCGACCCTCGATAAAGAGATGGCCGCT
>CADAFY010000058.1 GCA_902787255.1 uncultured Bacteroidia bacterium | reverse complement strand
CAGACCGCCGTAGAGTACGCCGGACAGGGGCAAACCCTCGCTGACCATCGCATCCGCCGTTTTCTGCAGGATATTTTGGAACGCGAACGCCTTGTCTTCCTCGCTGATGAACGGAAGTCCGGTGTAGGCCCCCATACCGCCGGTGTTCGGTCCGCGGTCACCGTCGTAGGCCCGTTTGTGGTCCTGGCTCAAGGGCATAGGAACCACTTGCGAGCCGTTCACAAAGCACATAAAGGAGAATTCCGGACCTTCGAGGTAATCCTCCACGACCACCTTCCCCTGCCCGAAATGCGCATCCAGCAACATATCTTTCAAGGCGGCGTCCGCTTCCGCCAAGTCAGCGGCAATCACCACGCCCTTGCCGGCCGCCAGGCCGTCGTATTTGAGCACGGCGGGGAAAGGACGGGCGCTCACAAATGCGAGGGCCTCCTTGTAATCGGTAAAACTCTGGTAGCAGGAAGTCGGGATGTCATATTTGACCATCAACTTCTTGGCGAATTCCTTGCTGGACTCGATGTTGGTCGCAGCGGCCGTGTGGCCGAAAATAGCCATTCCGGCGGCCCGGAACGCATCCACGATGCCTACGGCGAGGGCGGCTTCGGGACCGACCACCGTCAGGTCCACCTTATGGTCGCGGGCGAAGGCTACCAACTGCTCGACGGATTTCTCTTTGATGGGGACACATTCGGCCTGCGCCGCAATGCCGGCGTTTCCGGGGGCGCAATAGATTTTGGCAACCTGCGGAGAACGGCTCAAGGCGTCCACAATCGCGTGGCACCTGCCTCCCGAACCTACTACTAATACTGTTTTGTTTTTCATCCTAAATGTGATTTTCTCTCTCATCGCGAAGCGACAGGGAGCGTTGCTCAGGCAATTCTATTAATGTTTAAAATGTCTCATGCCGGTGAAAAGCATCGTGATGCCCAGTTCATTGGCCTTGACGATGCAATCGTTGTCGCGGATGCTGCCGCCCGGCTGCACAATCGCGCTCACGCCATACTGGGCGGCGAGGGCCACGGTGTCGTCGAAGGGCAGGAAGCCGTCGGAAGCCAGCACCAGACCGGAGGTAACACCCGCCGCCTGCGCCTCTTTGAGGGCGATTTCAGCGGAGCCGACACGGTTCATCTGACCCGCGCCCACACCCAGCGTAGCGCCGTCCTTGACCACCACGATGGCATTGGATTTGACGTGTTTGACAATCTTCCATCCGAAGTCCATATCGGCGACCTGCGCAGTTGAAGGTTTGGTTTCGGTCACACACATTTCCGCCTTGACTTCCAGCGTCTGACGGTCTTTCTGCTGGGCGAGCATACCGCCGTTCATCGACACATATTGCATCTCGACTTCGGCGGTCTTGGTCATATCCACTTGCAAGAGCCGGAGGTTCTTTTTGGCGGAAAGGATTTCAAGCGCTTCGGCGGAGAAAGAGGGAGCAATGACGATTTCCAGGAAAATGGGCTTCATCGCAGCGGCGGCCTCCCCTGTCAGTTCGCGGTTGACCGCCACAATCCCGCCGTAGATGCTCACTTTGTCAGCTTCATAGGCCTTCTGCCAGGCTTCCTCGATGGTCTTGCCCACGGCGGCGCCGCAAGGGTTCATATGCTTGAGACCCACGGCAAAAGGCTCGTCAAACTCACGAACGATATCCAAGGCCGCATTGGCATCCTGGATATTGTTGTAACTGAGTTCCTTGCCGCCGAGTTGACGGGCAAAGGCCAGCGAGAAGGGTTTAGGTTCCAGTGTCTTATAGAATTTCGCCTGCTGGTGGGGATTTTCCCCATAGCGAAGAGACTGGCAAAGGTCATATTCCAGGAAGAGTTTCTCGTTCAATCCGGCCGCCTTGCGCATAAACCCGGCGATGCACATATCGTACTCCGCAGTATGCGTATAAGCCTTGGCCGACAGTTGCAAGCGCGTTTCTTTCAACGTGTTGCCGTTCGCTTTGATTTCATCGATGATGCGGCCGTAGTCCGAAGGGTCGCAGACGACCGTCACATCGTTCCAGTTCTTGGCCGCGCTGCGCAGCATAGAAGGACCGCCGATATCAATATTTTCAATGGCATCTTCCATCGAAACGCCCTCTTTGGCAATGGTCTGCTTGAAAGGATAGAGGTTGACGCACACCATATCGATGAATTGGATGCCGTTCTCCTGCAGGGCCTGCAAATGGGCCGGCACATCCCGACGGGCCAGCAGGGCGCCGTGCACCTTGGGATGCAGGGTCTTCACGCGACCGTCGCAAATCTCGGGGAAGCCCGTCACTTCGCTGATGCCGATATTGGGAATATGGTTGTCGATCAATAATTTCTGGGTACCGCCCGTAGCGATGAGTTCCCAGCCCAGTTCTACCAGACTCTGGGCAAATTCTTTGAGGCCGCTTTTGTCGCTGACGCTCAATAACGCTCTCTTCTTCATTCTATTTATAGTAATTTAATATTCACACCCGGTTTGTCGGTCACTTTGCCGATGACAGAGGCTTTCTCGCCCTGTGCCTGAAGGATGGCGATGGCTTTGTCCGCTTCGGAAGCATCCAACACGACCACCATTCCGATGCCCATATTGAAAATGTTGAACATTTCGCGATGCGGGACGCCGCCCCACTCTTCGAGTTTGCGGAACACGGGCAGAATCTCCCAACTCCCCTCCTGAATCTCCAGGCCCTGGCCTTCGGACAGCACGCGCGGAATATTTTCATCAAATCCGCCGCCCGTGATATGGCAGATGCCGTGCACGTCGCAGTTCCGGATGACTTCCAGCACTTGTTTCACATAAATACGCGTAGGCGTAAGCAGGACTTCACCCAACTTGCGTCCGCCGAATTCGGCCACCGACTGCTCGTAAGAGAGCCCCGCATCCGCGACAATCTTGCGTACCAGGCTGAAACCGTTGGAATGCACGCCGCTGGACGCGATGCCCACGAGCACATCCCCCACCTTGACTTTAGAGCCGTCGATGAGTTTGGATTTCTCCACCACGCCCGTGGTATAACCTGCGATATCGTACTCGCCGTCGGAATACATACCGGGCATTTCCGCGGTCTCACCGCCCACCAGCGCGCAACCGGCCTGGCGGCAACCTTCCGCCACACCCGCGACGATGGCTTCCACTTTCTCGGGAACATTGTGACCCAACGCCACATAATCCAGGAAAATCAAGGGTTCCGCTCCTTGCGCAAGCACATCGTTGACACACATCGCCACGGCGTCAATACCGATGGTGTCATGCTTGTCCATCGCAAAAGCAATCTTGAGTTTCGTGCCAACGCCGTCCGTTCCGCTTACCAGCACCGGCTCTTTGATGCCCAGCGCCGAGAGATCGAACATACCGCCAAAGGAACCGATGTTGCCCATCGAACCCACACGCTGGGTAGAAGCCACGTGTTGCTTGATGCGGCGGACCACTTCGTATCCGGCTTCGAGGTTCACCCCCGCCTTTTCATAAGAAACTGCCATAACTATTTTGTTACAAGTATTAATTTACAATAAATTATTATCATTTTTCACCGTCGCAACCATTGCGGTACAAATCGGTCGGATATTCTCCCGTGAAGCAGGCCAGACAAAGGTCGCTGCAGCCGAAACTGGAGGCGCGGCTCCCTTCGGGACTGATATAGCCCAGGGAATCCGCCCCGATTTCCTGACAGGCTTCTTCCAGGGTGCGGCCGTTGCAGAGCAATTCTTCTTTGGTGGACGTATCCACGCCATAAAAGCAAGGATTCGTCATCATCGGGCTGGCGATGCGCACGTGTACGGCCGCCGCCCCGGCATTGCGGAGAATTTTGATGATTTTTAGAATGGTCGTTCCGCGCACGATGGAGTCATCTACCAGCACGATGCGCTTGCCGTTGACAATACTGCGTACGGCGGACAATTTCATCACCACGCCCCGCTCACGCATTTCCTGCAAAGGCTGGATAAAGGTACGCGCCACATAACGGTTCTTGATGAGACCCATTTCGTAGGGCAGACCGCTCTGCTGGCTGTATCCCATCGCGGCGCTGAGGCTGGAGTCGGGCACGCCGACCACGATATCCGCGTCCGCAGGACATTCCCGCGCCAGAATACGGCCGGATTCCATCCGATAGGCGTGCACATTGCAGCCGTCGATGTCGCTGTCCGGACGGGCTATGTAGATGTATTCCATTCCGCACATCATCCGGCGTTTGAATTGCGAATAATCGCGGCAGCGAATCCCCTTCTCGTCAATGGTAACAACCTCTCCCGGCTGCACATCCCGCACCAGGGTGGCGCCGATCAATTCAAAGGCGCAACTCTCGCTGCTGACCACATAACCGTCGCTCAATTTGCCGATGCACAGGGGCTTGATGCCATATTTATCCCGGCAGGCATAGATGCGGTTGCGGGTCATAATGATGAAGGCAAAACCGCCTTCCATCATATTCAGGGCCCGGATAATGTTGAAAATCCGGTCCTCGGAATGCTCTTTTTTAATCAGGTTGGCCAGCAGTTCGCTGTCGGTGGAGGTGTGCAGGATAATCCCCCGGTTCTCCAGGAACTCACGAATCTCAGGGCCGTTGACAAGGTTGCCGTCGCCGGCGATGCAAAGGTCGCCGCCCTTGTGATGGAAATAGAGGGGCTGCACATTGTCCAGACCGCCGCGCTCGGCATTGGCATATTGGGTGGTACCCATACCGATATGGCCTTCGAGCGCATCCAGACGCTGTTCGTTGAAAATTTCACTGATGAGACCGAGGCCCTTGTGGTGCAGGTACTTGCCATTTTCGTCAAAGACCGCGATACCGGCTCCTTCCTGTCCCCGGTGCTGGAGTCCGTGGAGTCCGTAATAAATGACGGAAGAGGCCTTGGCGGCGCCATATACTGCAAAAATTCCCATACTACTGCTTGGTTAAACGTTCATACACCTCTTTGTAGCCGTCCACGATATAGCCCAAATCCTGACGGAAACGGTCTTTGTCGAGTTTCTTGCCCGTAGCGGCATCCCACAAACGGCAGCGGTCGGGACTGAGTTCATCCGAGAGGATGATTTTTCCATCGGGCGTGCGGCCGAATTCCAGTTTGAAATCAATCAGATTGATGCCGACCGCAGAGAATCTTTTCAAGAGTATATCGTTGATTTTTCTTGCGGTAGCATCGATTGTCTGAAGTTCAGGATAACTGGCCAATCCCAATGCTACGGCCTGGTCGTTGTTGATGAGCGGATTCTCCAATTCATCGGTGTTGTAGCGAAGGTCCACAATCACATTGGGGCATTTCACGCCTTCCGCAATGTTCAGGTGACGGGACAAAGTACCCGCAAACCAGTTGTGCACCACGACCACGATGTTGACCCAGGCGATGCGGCGGCACAGTTGCTCGCGGTCGCTGACCAGGTCGATATAGTGATTCTCAATGCCTTCCTTGGCCAATTCTTCGAAAAGGAGGGCGGAAATTTTGTTGTTGTAAACGCCAATCCCCTCGAAACGGGCCCGCTTGATGTTGTTGTACGCCGTGGTCACGTCCTTGTATCGGATGATGACCTTATCCGGGTCTTCCGTTGCAAAAATCTGCTTCTCGTTGCCGTCGTAAAGCAGTTCTTTCTTTGTGTAATTGTTTGTCATTTATTTATTTAATGGGATTTCTAAAATATTCCACTGCATTCGCCATCAGGGGCTGTTCCAGTTCTTCTTCTATATTTTTGAAAACATTGGGTTCGTAGCGCTCCGTGTGCCCCATCTTGCCCAAAATCTGTCCGCTCGGATCCAGAATGCCTTCGATGGCGTAATTGGAGCCGTTGGGGTTGAAGGGAGACTGCATCGTGGGTTCTTCAGAGACAGGGTCCACATAGCGGAAGGCCACTTGTCCGTTCTCGAAGAGTTGGCGGGCCAACGCGTCGCTAACCATAAATTTCCCCTCTCCGTGGCTGACGGCGATGGTGTGCAAGTCCCCTTTCTTGAAGCCTTTGAGCCAAGGAGATGCGGTCGATGCCACGCAGGTCGTCACCATCTGGGAAACGTGCCGGTTGATGTCGTTGCGGAAAAGCGTAGGGGCATCCGCCGTCACGGTTCCGGTCTTTCCATAAGGAAGCAAACCGCTCTTGATCAGGGCCTGGAAGCCGTTGCAGATACCCAGAATCAGACCGCCGCGGCCCAGCAGCCGGTCGATGGCCGCCGAGATTTTCTCATTGCAGATGACGCTCGCAATGAATTTGCCGCTGCCGTCGGGCTCGTCACCGCAGGAGAAACCGCCGCAGAATCCGAGAATGTGGCATTGATCGATGTTCGCGCACATCTCATCGATGGACGAAAGCACATCTTCGGGCGTCAGGTTGCGGAAAACGCTGGTCACCACCTCGGCGCCCGCCTTGCGGAAGGCCTTGGCCGTATCATAGTCGCAGTTGGTGCCCGGGAAAATCGGAAGATAAGCGAGCGGGTGCTCCACCTTTTCCCCTTTGTAGCGTACGGCCCTGTGGGCTTTCGCTTCCTTGCATCCTCTGGGCGTCAGCGCTTTTGTAGAGGCTTCTGCCGTAGGAGGATAGACCTTTGCGTAACGGCTTTCATACGCCTCGAATACGGCGGCGGAGGAAATGTTTTCGCCATTGATACGCAGGTTGCCGTCTTCGCCGGGCGTCACATTGCCCAGCAGGATGGCGTTCTCATAATCCAAGGGTTCGGAACTCTCCACCACCATCGAACCGTAGGACAGTCCGAAGAGCGTTTCTTCGTCCACGGTCACATCCACGCCGAAGAGGTTGCCCATGGCCATCTTGCAAAGGGCTTCCGCTACCCCGCCGTAGCCCACGGACCACGCAGACACGATTTTTCCGTCCGCAATGCCCCCGTGTACGAAGTCCCAGTTGGCCTTCAACGCATCCGTATCGGGCATATAATTGGCCAACGGGGTATGTTTGATCAAATAGAGGTAGTTGCCTTCCCACTTGAGTTCGGGAGAAATCACGGCGCCCGCATTCACGGTCGTCACGCCGAAAGCCACGAGGGTGGGCGGAACGCTGATATCCTCGAAGGTGCCGCTCATCGAATCCTTGCCGCCGATGGAAGGAAGGCCCAGCGCCACCTGCATTTTCAGGGCGCCCAGCAATGCAGAGAGCGGTTTTCCCCAACTGTGCGCATCTTCGGTCATCCGCTCGAAATACTCCTGGTAGGAGAAGCGCATCCCGGACCACTCCCCGCCTGCGCAGACGGTCTTGGTACAGGCTTCGACGACCGAATAGGCCGCGCTGTGGTAAGGACTCCAGCGGGCCAGGGCGGGATTGTAGCCGAACGCCAGGATGCTGGCCGTGTCGGTGTAACCGTCGGTCGGGAGTTTCTGGACGGATACCTGGGTCTCGGTGCTCTGCAGCACGCCGCCGTAAGGCATCAGCACGGTGCTGCGCCCGATGGTTGCGTCAAACATCTCCACCAATCCTTTCTGTGACGCCACATTAGGGCTTGCCATACAGGCACATATCTTTTCTTCCAACGAGGTGCCCTCGTAGTCTCTGTAGAAGGGGTCGACCGCTTCTACGGGAGCGATGCAGGCCTTGCTGTAATGCTTGGCGCCGGCGCTGTCGATGAATTCGCGGGAGAGGTCGCAGACCAATTCATCCCCTTTGAACATACGCATACGGCCCTTGTCGGTCACATACGCGACTTCCGTCACTTCGATATTGTCGCGGCGGCAGTATTCTTTCATCTGTTCCTTATCCTCGGCTGCCACGACCACCGCCATACGCTCCTGGGACTCGCTGATAGCCAGTTCCGTAGCGTTCAGGCCGCTGTATTTGGTCGGCACGCGGTCCAGGTAGATATCCAGTCCCGCCGCCAGTTCGCCGATGGCCACGCTCACGCCGCCGGCGCCGAAGTCGTTGGATTTCTTAATCAACTTTGTGACCTCGGGACGACGGAAAAGGCGCTGCAATTTGCGCTCTTCGGGGGCATTTCCCTTCTGTACTTCGCTGGAACAGGTCTCGATAGACTGCTCCGTGTGCTCTTTGGAAGAACCTGTCGCTCCTCCGATGCCGTCCCGGCCCGTTCGGCCGCCCATCAGCAGAATCACATCGCCGGGCGCAGGACTCTCGCGACGCACGGCTGAAGCCTTGACCGCACCCACCACGGCACCGATTTCCAAGCGCTTGGCCACATAGCCCTCGTCA
>CADAFY010000057.1 GCA_902787255.1 uncultured Bacteroidia bacterium | reverse complement strand
CCGGAGGATATTCAGGCGTATTTCAAGGAACGAAATGATTTGTCGAAACGCTCACAGGCCCGCCTGCTGAGCGCCTTGCGCTCTTTTTTTACCTGGGCGGCGCAGGAAGAACTCGTATCCGCCAATCCCTGCGACGGGGTGGATATGCCCAAATTGGGACGCTATGTCCCGTCCGTCCTGTCGGTGGAAGAAGTGGATGCGTTGATTGCTTCTACCGACGTTTCTACACTGACAGGACTGCGTGACCGGGCTTTGCTGGAAGTACTTTACGGCTGTGGGCTTCGGGTGTCGGAAGCGGCCGCGTTAAAGCGCTCGGATGTGTTTGAAAAAGAGGCTTTTGTCCGTGTTATCGGAAAGGGCAACAAGCAGCGGCTCGTGCCCATCGGAGAGCCGGCGCTGGAAGCCATCGATGCCTATCTGGCAGAGCGTCCATCCTCGTTCGACCCCGTACTGGACGATGTGATTTTTCACAACCGTTTCAGCAAGCCGCTGAGCCGGATTTCTATTTTCAAAATGATCAAGCAGCAGGCCCTGCTGGCCGGCATCCGCAAAGAAATCTCCCCGCATACCCTGCGACACAGTTTCGCCACCCATCTGGTGGAAAACGGAGCGGATTTGCGGGTGGTGCAGGAAATGTTGGGACACGAAAGCATCCTGACGACGGAGATTTATACCCACATCGACTCCCATACCTGGCAGCGCGACATTTTGTCGCACCACCCGAGGCGGTAAAAAAACTTTGTAAGAAACTTTTAGAGAATCAGCATCGCATCGCCGTAGGGGCCGAAACGGTACCCTTCGTCCAAGGCGACCTGATAGGCATTCATCACATTCTCATAGCCCCCGAAGGCCGCGACGCACATCAGCATCGTAGAGCAGGGGAGGTGGAAATTGGAAATGATGGAGTTGGGGACGGAGAAGCGATAAGGCGGGAAAATGAACTTGTTGGTCCATCCGTCGAAAGGTTCGACTTCGTCCTTGGTGGTATAGAAAGTCTCCAAGCCGCGGATGGTAGTGATACCTACGGCCACCACGCGTTTGCCGGCGTGTTTTGCCTTGTTGATGATGTCGGCGGTCTCCGGGGTGATAATCAGCCGGTCGGAGTGCATCTTGTGCTTGGACAAGTCTTCTACATCGACGCTGCTGAAGTGGCCGATGCCCATATGCAGGGTGATGAACGCTTTCTCGACATCCTTGAGAATCATCCGGTTGAGCAGTTCGCGGCTGAAATGCAGGCCGGCGGCGGGAGCGACGACCGCGCCTTCGTTCTTGGCGTAGAGCGTCTGGTAATTCTCGGCGTCTTCCGGCGTCACTTTCTCCTTTACCCAAGTAGGAACCAGGGTTTCACCCATTCCGAAGAGCGTTTTCTTGAACTCCTCGTAGGGGCCGTCATAAAGGAAACGCAGGGTACGGCCGCGCGATGTGGTATTGTCGATGACCTCGGCCACCAGACTTTCGTCCTCGCCGAAATACAGTTTATTGCCGATGCGGATTTTGCGGGCAGGATCCACGATGACATCCCACAAACGCTGGTCGGGATTGAGTTCCCGCAGCAAGTCTACCTCGATTTTGGCGCCGGTCTTCTCCTTGTTGCCGTACAGGCGGGCGGGGAATACCTTGGTGTCATTGAAAACGAAGGTGTCGCCTTTTTCGAAATAATCCAGGATGTCTTTGAAGATGCGGTGCTCGATTTTGCCGCTGTCACGGTACATTACCATCAGTTTGCATTCATCGCGCCATCTGGTAGGCTCGGAAGCGATTCTGTCCGCAGGAAGCGTAAAGTTGAATTGAGATAGTTTCATAAGAATTCGATTCTCGTACACCATTAGTATACCATCAAATACAACTTTTTGTTTCATCGTAAACGGAAAAATCGTGCATTTTTACCTGCAAAATCCGGAAAAAAGTCAAAAAAAAGAAAAATTTTTTCGCCCTTTCGCAAAATTGACGATTTGACAGTATCCGGACGGGCATTTTTATGGCTTTGGGAAAAGTCTTCGGCTTCGAACCCCGCCTGGCGCTGACCCTCGTTCAAAACCTGGGCAGCGCTTCCGCCGTGTTCGACCTGCCCCATTCCCGGCGGGATGAATTGCTGGGACCTTACAGTAAATACAAAGGACAACTCACTGACCGTGTGCTGGATGCTTCAGCCGAGGAGTATGAACGCCTGCTGCGGATGAATGCCTATTATCTGGCTTACACAGAGGCTTCGTATCCGTCCGCCTTGAAAGAGGCGCCCGACCCGCCGACAGGCGTGTACGTGCGAAGCACGACGCCGCCAAACCTCCTGTTTGGCGGCCGGGCGCCGATGCTTGCCGTTGTCGGGACGCGTGATGCCACACCGTATGGCCTGCAGCAATGTGAGCGGCTGGTGTCGGCGCTGGAAATGGTGGAGCCCAAGCCTGTGATTGTCAGCGGGCTGGCCTTTGGTATCGATATCTGTGCCCATCGGACCGCTTTGCGCTGCGGACTGCCTACGCTGGGCGTGATGGCGACGGGCGTGGATGACATTTATCCCTGGCGGCACCGCAACGATGCACTCCGGATGGAGATGCAGCCCGGCTGCGCTTTGTTGAGTGATTATCCGCTCGGGACAGGGGCGCTGGCCATCCATTTTATCCGACGCAACCGGATCATCGCGGCACTCTCGCAGGCGACCTTGCTGGTGGAGTCCAAAGAGAAGGGCGGCGGGATGATTACCGCCCGTCTGGCCTTCGATTACGGGCGCGATGTTTATGCCGTTCCCGGGCGGGTGGGGGATGTGCGTTCGCAGGGTTGTAACCGTCTGATTGCCGAGAGGGTAGCCGAGGCGGTTTATTCGCCGGAACAGTGGCTTTCGTCCCTGGGTTTCGAAGTGCGCAGGTCCGGCTCAACCCCGGCTTCCGGGCAGGGAAAGCCCGAGGTTTCTACGGGGGTGATGCCAGGCTCTGCGGAGAGGCCGGGTCTCGCGTTCTCGCGTTCCGATGCTGTGCCGAGCACCGCGTTCTCGCGTCCTGACACGGAGCTTTGTGCACGGATGCTGGCTCTGATTCGGGAGGAGTGCGGCATCACCCTCGAGCAATTGGCCACGCGGCTTGGCTGCCCGGAAGTGAAACTCTCTTCTTTGGCGGCTTTGCTTGAAGCCGACGGACTGATTTGTGTGGATTTATTGCGTCGCTGTCGGATAAATTCTTGATTTATCAAGAAAAATGCGTAAATTGCAAATCTTTTGGAAAAACCGGAAGAATTTGCATTGTTGATGAGAAAGCAGACGATTATTCTGGCTACTGCCATCTTCCTGATTCTGGGCATTTTTGCTCAGGTCTTTCCGCTTCGTTCGCAGGGAGCCGGCGTCCGGGTGGCCGCCAAGCCGGGGATGGATTCTGCTTTTGTCCAATGGCTGGACTCTCTTTTGGTCGCCGACAGCACTTTTATCACCGATTCCGTTCTCAAAGACCCGGAATATCTGTTCTATCCCATCGATACGATGAAGGTGCCCGACAGCCTGGAATATGCCGATACTTTCCGATATAAGTATTTCCTGGCCTTGCGGGACTCCGCCACTCTGGCCGCCACCCGCGACAGCCTGCTGGCCCGTTCCGATACCCTGACTCTGCAAACCCTGGATTCCATCTGGAAAATGGACTCCACGGCCGCCGCCAAGTGGCGTTTCGACAAGTGGTACTGGGGGTTGAGCAAGAAGGAGCGTAAGGCTTACGACAAAGACCGGGCAATGGCGGCTCGCAACGCAGCCCGGCTGGCCTATCTGGAGGCCAAGGATGCCCGGGAAGACTCGCTTCGGGCTATCCGCGACTCCATCCGCGAGAACACGCCCCGTATTCTGGAAACCTGGGTCCTTCCCGATAGTCTCCAGTACAAACGTCTGATTATGTGGAATCTGGACCGAACTTTCGATGATTTGAAGTTGGTCAAGCAGGATACGAGTTTCAATTATCATTTCCCCGACTATTCCATTTATCGCGATGATGTCAATGCCAACTGGCTGGGTGTCTCGGGTTCTCCCGCCCAATCCTTCAATTTCCTGAAAAGGGCGGAGCAGGATAACGCTTTCTTCTATTCTCCCTACCTCCCCTGGACCTTTACGCCCGAGAATTTGCCTCAATACAACACCAAGACCCCTTACACGGAATTGTGGTATTCCGGTACCCTGTTTAACGGGCAGGAGAAGGAAGATTTGAATGTGGGGGTATTGGTGAGCCAGAACTTCACGCCTGCCCTCAATCTCACGCTCGGCATTTATCGCTACGGTGCCAAGGGCTACCTGCAAAACGAGGAGACCGTCAACCGCACGGCGCACGTGGGACTCAATTATTTGGGCAAGAAGTACTCGATGCACGGCGGTTTCATTTATAACCACATCGAGCGAATGGAAAACGGCGGCGTCATCGACACTGACCCCAAAACGGGCGTCAACTGGATTCGCGATACCACCGTGGATTCCCGTGAGATAGCGGTCCGTCTGAACAACGCCAACAGTGCCGTCAAGCGCTACACGGCCTTCCTGGACCAGAATTATCGTTTCCAGATGTCTTTCTTCAAAAAGAAGGATACGACCGCGCGTGTTGACGTCGACAGCCTGGACCGGGATGTGACCAGCGCCATCATCGGTCACAGTTCGGAGTTCAGCGTCCATCGCCGCGTCTATAAGGACCAGTTGACTACGGCTACGGCCAAGGCCTTCTATCCCAACAATTACCTTTATCCCTATGTTTCCAACGACTCCCTGCGCTGCTTGAAACTGGAAAATAAAGTTTATCTCCGCCTACAACCCTGGAAGAGCGACGGTGTGGTTTCCAAGTTGGATGTCGGGGTGGCGGACCGTTTCTTGTTCTACTCGATGCCGACGCCGGATATGTATCTGGTCAAGACGAAGGGGATGTCCCGCAATACCTTCTATGTCTATGCGGGGGTGAAAGGGCAGTACGAGAAGTATTTTGACTGGAATGCCCAAGGACATTATAATTTTGCCGGAGCGGAAATCGGCGGCTTCCACGTCGGAGGCAATATCCTTTTCAATCTCTATCCTTTCCGCAGGGCCCGCGAGAGTCCGCTTTCCTTTGTTTTCCACGCGGAAACGGACCTCAAAACCCCGGATTTGCTTCTTCAGCATTATTTTTCCAACCATTATAAATGGGACAATGACTTTAAGAAGGTGTCGCGGACCAATTTCAGCGGGGGTATCGAGATTCCGCATTGGGATATGAATGTCAAATTCGATTACACCCTGCTGGGCAACTACATCTATTTTGATACGGATGCCCTTCCGAAGCAGTGGGAAAAGCCTTTCAGCGTATTCTCCCTCGAGGCCCGAAAAGATTTCACCTTGTGGAAATTCCATTTGGAGAACCGCCTCCTGGCCCAGTATTCCACCAACGAGCAGGTGCTGCCTCTGCCTTATCTGAGCGTCAACCTGCGATGGTATTTCCAGTTCACTGTCGTGAAAAAGGTGATGGAAATGCAGTTCGGCATCAATGCCTGGTATACCACGCAATGGTATATGCAGGCGTACAATCCCGCGACGGGGGCGTTCTACAATCAGTTTGACAGCAAGTACGGCGATACGCCCATTTTTGATGCCTTCCTCAATATCCAGTGGAAGCGCTGCTGTATCTATATTAAGTTGGAAAATGCCAATATGGGATGGCCGATGCGTTCTACGGACTACTTCTCCGCCCCGCATTATATCCGTGCCCAGCGCAGCGTGAAGGTCGGTATTTTCTGGCCCTTCTATTTGAGTCACATCTCTAATCCACCCGTGAAAAAATGAGTTCCTCCGAATTGTTGAATGGCTTTTTCTCCTTCCTCAATGCACACGCAGAATATGCTGTCCTGCGCAATTGGGAGGGCCTTCCCGATCATTGCGAAAGCCGGGACATCGACATCGTTCTGCACAAGAAGGACTACTGGGAGATGCGGGCGGAATTGTTCGGGCTGGTGGAAATGGCGGGCTGGGAGGTGATTACCTATCTTCGCAGCGACCGCCTGATTACCTGGGTGGTAGCGTCCCGGGAGGGGATTATGCAGTGGGATTTCTTCTTCGATACTTCCGTCTTCGGTATCTGCCTGCTCTCAACGGACGAATTGCTGGCGGGAGCCCGCGTGCTGGACGGCCCTGTGCCGATCCGTATCGTGTCCGACCGCATCGCATTTTTGGACAAATATCTGTATGATCGGGCGGTAGGGGCTGCCTATCCGGAAAAATATGCGGCTGTTCGGGCCGCGTTAGAAGGGGATGAGACCGTGATTGCGAAAGTGCGGGAATGCTTCGGGGCCGCCTCGTTGGTGGCTTGCGACAAGGCTTCTTCCCGTAAGATGCTCCTGCACGCCTTCTGCCGTTCGCCGTTTGCCAATTTCGCCCGTTTCCTGCGTTTTGAAGCCTGGCGACTGCGCAATTATCTTTGTTCGGACACTGGCTTCACGGTCGGGTTCACCGGACCGGACGGGTCGGGCAAGACCACGGTTATCGACCTGGTCCGGGAGTCCTTGGGGAAGGTTTTTGCCAAGGCGCATACGCTCAACCATTTCCGTCCCACCTTGTTCGGGAATATCAGCGACGTCGCTCATTCCGCCGGTTTGAAAAAAGAGGTGGACGCCAATTACAGTGACCCGCACCGCGGCGGAAAGACCGGCATCGTGAGTTCTTTCCTGCGACTGTGTTACTACACAACCGATTATCTGCTGGGCTGGTGGGTGGCCGTCAAGAGCAAGACCCGCATTACCTGGCTGGTCTTTTTTGACCGCTATTATACCGACATTATCTGCGACAGCCGCCGTACGCGCATTTACCTGCCCATCGGCTTTCTGTATGCCTGGGGACGCATCTTTGTGCCGGCGTTGGATTACAACATCCTGCTGACGGCCTCGGCGGACGCCATTCTGGCCAGAAAGAAGGAACTGACGCGCGAAGATATCGATGCCATTAACACCCGCATCGACTACCTGATGGACAAGGCGGGAGTGGAAGAGGTGACGGCCCGTGGACAATATGTGAAAGTCGTCAACGAAGGAACGCCCCGGGAAGCGGCGGATGCCATCCTGGGTGTCATATATGCCGCCCAGCACGATAAAAACCGCAAACGCATCCTCTGATGGATCAGTATTTTCGCATAAGCAATGCCGACGGAAAGGCCTGGGTGCTGCCTGCGCACAATATGCGTACGGCTCTGTGCCTGTACCAGCCCGGCGGCGTTAAGGGAAAGTTGCTCAAAGCCTTGCTTCCGTTATTGTGGCGCTTCCCGCTCGTGCGTTCGTTGCTGTCGTTGGCGCCTTGCGGCCGTCCGTGCCCCGAACTGGATGCGACCATCCGGGATGCTTTCGGACTGGAAGGGGACTTCGAGATTGCGGCCTTTGAAGGGACCCCCTGCGCCCATCAGAAAACCACCCTGCAGGTCTTTCGCGGAAAGAAGATCCTGGGTTATGTGAAACTTTCTGACAAGCCTGCGGTCTACCGGCTTTTCCAGCACGAACAACGCATACTCGATGCTTTGCACGCCTCCGGTATCGATGAGGTTCCGCGCATCCTGGCCCTGAAAGAATGTCCGGAAGGGGGATGGATGCTGGCCCAGACCACCACCAAGACGCTCCATAGCGGTACACCGCACCAATGGGGACCGCAGATGGCGCAATTCATCGAGCGTCTGGAAAATGAGACGGGGGTGATGGCGGCTTTCGAACAGACCGAAATGGCCGGGGATTTGAGGCTTGCCTCGCCCGGAAGTTCGGAGGCCGAGATTTCCGCATTGCTGCCTGAGCGCTACCGGGAAGTATTTGTGCGCTCGTTTCAGCGTTTCCGGGGCCGGGAATTGGCCTGCTGCCTGACGCACAATGATTTCACCCCGTGGAATATGTATGTGCAGGACGGCCGGCTGGAGGTGTTTGACTGGGAATATGCCTCCTTTTGCAATCCTGTCGGTATGGACCGTTGCCATTTCTTGGTGCAGAGCGCCTTTTTTGAGAAACGCTGGACAGCGGAGCAAGTGTACGAGCGTATCATCGCCCCGGATGGACGGCACCGGGATGAATATACCTTATATTTATTATCTATCATCGCCCGCTATCTGCGTCGCGACCCCTCTTGCGCCGATTCGGAAGAAATCACCCGCTGGGGGCAGTTGTTGGAAATGTTGGAAAGTCATAGGAGGGATACGGAAAAATGAAGAAGAAAGTAGCCATCATTGGAACGCAAGGGGTTCCTGCCCGTTACGGCGGTTTCGAGTCGCTGGTGGAAAACCTGCTCGAAAATGCGTCTGAGGCGGTTGAATATACGGTGTTCTGCTCTTCAAAAGACATCCAATGCGGGTCGGCTAAACAGCCGGCTGCCTACAAGGGCGCCCGTTTGAAATATGTGGGGCTCCACGCCAACGGGGCGCAGAGTATCTTCTACGACTTACTTTCTATGCTGCGTTGCCTGCGGGGATATGACACCTTGCTGGTACTCGGTGTGTCGGGCTGCCTGTTTTTGCCCGTTATCCGCCTCTTTCTATCTCGCAAAACCAAGTTGGTCATCAACATCGACGGACTGGAGCACAAACGGGACAAGTGGAATAAACTGGCGCGTTGGATTCTGCTGACCAGTGAGAAAATGGCCGTGCGCTATGCCGATACGGTGATTTCCGACAACCAGGCCATTACCGATTATGTGGTCTCGACCTACGGCCCCCGCAGCGAGGAGGCGCTGGTAACGATTGCTTATGGCGGAGACCACGTCGCCCGGGAAGTGAGCGAAGAGCGACAGCGTGAGATACTGACGTCTTATGGCCTGCAGGCCGGCGGCTATGCTTTTTCCGTCTGCCGCATCGAGCCGGAAAATAACTGTCACATTACCCTGGAGGCCTTTGCCGGGGCCGCTTCAGCCGCTTCCGATGGCTCTGCCGTTACCGTGCCGGAGGCGGATGCTACGGCCTCGCCGGCAGTCTTGCCCTTGTTGCTTATCGGCAACTGGACGCACAGCGATTGGGCCCGTCAACTCCGTGCGCGTTTCCAAGGACAAAAGGGAGTTATCCCGGCCGATGCTGTTTATGATTTGGATGTGCTTTATACCTTGCGGAGCAATGCCGCCCTCTATGTTCACGGCCACAGCGCCGGCGGCACCAATCCTTCTCTGGTGGAAGCGATGTTTTTCGGCCGGCCGATTTTTGCCTTCGACGTGCCTTATAACCGTGAAACGACCTTCGGGCAGGCCTTTTATTTCCACGATGCCGAAAGCCTGATGGCGGGAATTTCCCGACTCTCCGGGGCGGAGGATGCCGCGAAGGAAGCCGGCGCAACGTTGGCTCGTCTGGCCGAGGAGCATTACCGTTGGGCCGACATTGCCGCCCATTACGAAAAGATATATTGATGGAAGGAAAAATGAAAATATTTGTCAGTGCGTACGCCTGTGAGCCCAATTTGGGCAGTGAGGTGGGCGTGGGCTGGCATTGGGTCCTGGAAATGAGCAAGCGCTTCGAACTCTGGGTCTTGACCCGCCAGAGCAATAAGCGGGCGATTGAGCAGTTTCGCAGCGTGCATCCCGGCTATGAGGGGATTCATTTCCTTTATTATGACCTGCCCGCCTGGGCGCGGAAATGGAAGAAAGGGCGCCGCGGGGTGCATTTGTACTATACCCTCTGGCAGACCTTTTCCAATAAGCTCGTGAAAGAGACGATGACTCGGGAGGGGATTACGGTTTTTCATCACCTGACCTACGGCAACGTCTTGTGGAAGGTGAGTGCGTTCGGACAAAAGGCGCCCCATTTTATTTGGGGACCGGTCGGCGGCCTGGAGACCATTCCCCGGCAATATACGCAGCATTATTCACTCGGCTCGCGTCTGTTCGAGGCCTTGCGCCGCTGTATCGTGGCGATGATTCCTTGTAATCTGGGCTTCCGTCGCCGCTGCAAGGATGCATCCTTGATTTTGTGCAAGACGGATATCACCCGTTCGATGGTCCCTGCCTGCTATCGCGACAAGGCCGTCCTGTTTACAAAAGCCGTCCGTCGATTTCTTGACGGTGGGAAGGCTGGAGGGTTGGCGCGGCTTTGACTTGGTCTTGGAGGCGTATGCCAAAGCCCGTTTCGAGGCGTCCCTTCGTCGTGCAGCAGGGGAGTCCCTCAAGGAAATGCACCTGACGGTGATGGGCAGCGGTCCCGATGCTTCGAAACTGCGTAAAATGGCCAATGCGCTGGGTTTGGGACGTGAAGAATTGACCTTTACCGGCCGTGTCCCGATGCAAGTATACCAACGCTTTCTGGCCGGCAGTGATGTCGTGGTCAATGCTTCGCTCAAGGAAGGAGCCGTGACGGTATCTTTTGATACTTTGTCGCTTGGAAAACCCCTGATTTGTCTCGATACGACGGGCTTTACCCGATATTTTTCACCGGATTACAGCCTGGTCATTCCCCGTCAGGAAGAAGGGGTGGAAGTGCCCCGCGAACAGGTGGTCAACACCCTCAGCGAGGCGATGTTGCGCCTGATGGAAGATGGGCTCCGTGAGCGGATGGGCCGGGCTGCTTATCGGGCGGGGGAGAACTTCACTTGGGAGCATCACGGACAGGAAATATCGGATATTATCATAAAATATGTATCTTTGCACAATTAAGTAGATAAATATGAAAGGAATTGTTTTGGCGGGAGGCAGCGGAACGCGCCTTTATCCCATCACCAAAGGGGTCAGCAAGCAGCTGATTCCCATTTACGATAAACCGATGGTGTATTATCCCATCTCCGTGCTGATGTTGGCGGGGATTCGGGAAATCCTGATTATCAGTACGCCCTATGACCTGCCCGGTTTCCGGCGCCTGCTGGGGGATGGAAGTGATTTCGGCGTGCGTTTCGAATATGCCGAGCAGCCTTCTCCCGACGGTTTGGCCCAGGCGTTTATCATCGGGGATGAATTTATCGGCGACGATGCCGCCTGTCTGGTGCTGGGCGACAATATCTTCTACGGCCCCGGTTTCAAGAAAATGTTGCACGAGGCCGTGGCGGATGCCGAGAAAAACGACAAGGCGACGGTCTTCGGCTATTGGGTCAACGACCCCGAACGCTACGGCGTAGCGGAATTTGATGCGGAAGGCAATTGCCTGAGCATTGAGGAAAAGCCTGCCCAGCCCAAGTCCAACTATGCCGTCGTGGGTCTGTATTTCTATCCCAACAGCGTGGTGGAAGTTGCCAAACACATCAAGCCTTCCGCTCGCGGAGAGTTGGAAATCACCACGGTCAATCAGGAATACTTAGCCCAAAAACAACTGAAGGTCAAGACCCTCGGCAGGGGATTCGCGTGGCTGGATACCGGTACTCACGATTCGCTCAGCGAGGCTTCTACCTATATTGAAGTCATTGAAAAACGCCAGGGACTCAAGGTGGCTTGCCTGGAGGAAATCGCCTTCAAGAACGGCTGGATTTCCGCGGAGAAACTTGCCGCTGTTGCCGAGCCGATGAAGAAAAACCAGTACGGCCAGTACCTTCTCAATCTTGCAAAAAAATGAAAAGAAGCATTATCATCACCGGTGGCGCCGGTTTTATTGGCAGCCACGTCGTTCGCCTTTTCGTGAACAAATATCCCGATTACAAAATCATCAATGTCGATAAGTTGACCTATGCCGGCAACCTCGCCAACCTCAAGGATATCGAGGACAAGCCCAATTATCAGTTTGAGCGCATTGATATCTGTGATTTTGACGCGATTTATGCCTTGATGCAGCGCGAGAAAGTGGACGGCGTCATTCACCTGGCCGCCGAGAGCCACGTGGACCGCAGTATCAAGGACCCTTTCACTTTTGCCAAGACCAATGTGATGGGCACCCTCTCTATGTTGCAGGCCGCCAAATTGTACTGGGAGAGCCTGCCGGAGAAGTTCGAAGGCAAGCGCTTCTATCATATCTCTACCGATGAGGTGTATGGGGCTCTGCAAATGACCCATCCCGAAGGCATCGAGCCTCCTTTCACGACGAAGGCCTCTTCCGGCGAGCATCACCTGGCGTATGGCGAGCAATTCTTCACCGAAGACCTCAAGTACCAGCCGCACAGTCCCTACAGCGCCTCCAAGGCCTCTTCTGACCACTTTGTGCGGGCGTTCCACGATACCTACGGTCTGCCGACCATCGTGACCAACTGCTCCAACAACTACGGCCCGTACCAGTTCCCCGAGAAGTTGATTCCGCTTTTCATCAACAACATCCGTCATCGCAAACCCCTGCCGGTCTATGGTAAAGGCGAGAATGTGCGTGACTGGCTGTATGTAGTGGACCACGCCCGGGCCATAGATGTTTTTTTTAATGATACGGCGACCGCCGAGATCTACACTATCGGCGGCTTCAACGAGTGGAAGAACATCGACATCATCAAAGTCCTGATTAAGACGGTGGACCGTCTGCT